>DATGUV010000001.1:0-4427 GCA_035301025.1 Bacillota bacterium
TGCAATGGCTGACACTCATTTATTAATTTCAAAAAAAGAAGAACAATCAAGAACCGCAACATATGTACAAGAATTAACAGAAGAAGAACAAGTAAATGAAATTAGTCGGATGATGACTGGAACAACGATTACAGATACAGCACGTCAACATGGTGAAGCACTTCTTACGCTTGCACATGAATTCAAAGCTAAACATACATCAGAATGACTGTAACCATCTATATCAATACAACGAATATTACATACGTACATGAAGTTGTATTGATATAGTCTTCCCGACTCAACCGACTCTATAGAAAAATCAAACGATTACCACAATAAATCTCCTTTATTTATAATGATTTTCTCCAACATACACTCTGTATATTTATCCATTTATCTGTTGTTGATTAATCAGGAATCATATACACGTAAAACCAATGTAAGCAAAGGTAATCTTACACATTTTTACGAATGTTTTACGCGTGTAAAACCTGATAAATAGGTCAAATTAACAATACAATCATTCATCAAAGACAAAATGAGGAGAGTGGATAATGGAAATACAAAAGAAATCAATTGTTCAAAGATTTATTTCCGTTTTTATTTTATATGCTATATTCTTTTTTAGTCCAATGGTATCTGCATCCACACATCAACATGTTGAAGGATACGCCATGCCCGTATCTCAACAAGAACCATTAAAAGATCAGAGTGATACTTCAATTCAATTATCACCTTTTTCCAGCGTTTACACAGCATCTGAAAAACATCAAGAAAGAATTCAAGTAATACCTGGTGGTCAGTCTATCGGCGTTCAGTTACACACGAAAGGAGTACTTGTCGTCGGACATCACTTAGTTGAAGGAGACAGTCAAGCAACATCTCCAGGGGAAGAAGCATCTATTCAAGTAGGGGATATGATTATTGAGATGAATGGTCACATCATTGAAAGTATGAACGATGTCAAACCAATCGTGGAAGAGGCTGGTAAAAAAGAAAAGGATATTTCTGTAGTTCTTCGAAGACATGATACGAATGTTCACACAACAATACATCCACAGATGGATAAAGAAAACAACTTTCAAATTGGATTATATATCCGGGATTCTGCAGCTGGTATTGGTACCATGTCATTTTATGAACCCCAATCTAAAAAATATGGTGCATTAGGTCATGTGATATCAGATATGGATACACAAAAACCAGTAGAAACGTACAAAGGATCTATTGTAAAATCCTCTGTTACATCAATTGCGAAGGGGAACAATGGAATACCTGGAGAGAAAAAGGCCCAATTTTCTATACAGAAAAACAAGTTAGGAACTGTAAATAAGAATAGTCCTTTTGGTATCTTTGGAGTTCTTGATAATCCCATTACAAATGGAATCATCGATCAGCCGATGGACGTTGCATTTCCTGATGAGGTTAAGAAAGGACCTGCCACAATATTAACAGTGCTTGAAGATGAGAAAGTCGAACAATTTGATATAGAAATTGTTAGCTCAGTCGTACAAGATGAACCTGCAACAAAAGGAATGGTCATTAAAATTACAGATGAAAAATTATTAGACAAAACCGGGGGAGTCGTACAAGGAATGAGTGGAAGTCCTATTATTCAAGATGGGAAAATTATTGGCGCAGTCACTCATGTGTTTGTAAACGACCCAACATCTGGGTATGGTGTGCATATTGAATGGATGTTAGAAGATGCAGAAATTATTTCATCAACAAATGCATTACAGGCAAGTTAATAAATAATAGTGAAAACACTTGTAACTTCATGTTGCAAGTGTTTTTTTATAAGAATATGTCGAGCTTTGTCAAATTTTAACTGATACAGTCGTATTTTGGCGTAAATAAAAGTAAGGTTAAGAAAACTAAAGAAAACATGATATTTATTATTTATTTTAAAGGAGAATTCATACCTGTGTCGAATAGATATCATATAAAGGAATTTACATAAAGGAGGAGTTTTTGTAGTGAAAAAGATTTCTGTAGCTTTAGTAGATGATAATAAAGAGCTTGTACAACTCATGAATGATTTTTTTGCACGTGAAGAGGATATTGAAATAATTGGTACTGCGTATAGTGGAAAAGAGTGTTTGGAAATGTTAGAAGAAATTGAACCAGACGTTCTTGTACTGGATATAATTATGCCTCATATTGATGGATTAGGTGTCCTACAAAATATACATCAAAATGAGAATGAACATAAACCAAATGTAATTATGTTAACTGCTTTTGGACAAGAAGAAGTGATGCGAAAGGCTGTCGACTTAGGGGCGTCCTATTTCATTTTGAAGCCGTTTGATTTATCAAATCTAGCTGATCAAATTAGGCAAGTTCGCGGCACACATACAAACACACAACCATTTGTGAATAGTAGTAATAAAAACAATTCTGATCGGGAAGTTAAACGTGACCTCGAATCAGAAATCACTGCGATCATTCATGAAATTGGAGTACCAGCCCATATTAAAGGGTACATGTATTTAAGGGAAGCTATTACAATGGTGTATAATGATATCGAACTATTAGGTTCCATTACAAAAGTACTTTATCCAGATATTGCTAAAACATTTAATACAACAGCGTCAAGAGTTGAAAGAGCCATTCGTCACGCGATTGAGGTTGCCTGGAGTAGAGGAAATATCGACTCAATTGTTGCATTATTTGGCTATACAATTAATATATCGAAAGCAAAACCAACGAATTCTGAGTTTATCGCAATGGTAGCTGATCGTCTGCGACTTGAACATCGTGTCAGTTCATAATAAAGTGATGCATGAATGTAAGCGCTTTATAACAGTTCATAAAAAACAAAGGCAGTTTTGCCTTTGTTTTTTAATGGAAATAGGCTTTGTATAAAGATTTAATGGCACGTTCTAGCCCTTCGTTTTGAATTCCGAACATCATAGATACTTCTGAAGAGCCTTGGTTAATCATTTCAATGTTAACTTTTGCGTTAGAAAGGGCTACAGTGGCTCGTTTAGCCATTCCGATTGTACTTTTCATACCTTCTCCTACAACCATAATAATAGCTAAATCTTTTTGAATTTTAATGGTATCTACTTCCAGTTCATCTTTCACACGTGTAACAATTCTAGATTCGATTTCAGGCGTCAGTTGATCTTCCCTTAAAATAATTGTAATATCATCAATTCCAGAAGGAGCATGTTCAAAGGAAAGATTTTCATCCTCTAAAATATTCAATAACTTTCGTCCAAAACCAATTTCTCTGTTCATTAAATATTTACTAATATAAAAACTGCAAAACCCATCATCACTAGCAATTCCAACGACACAATCAATGTTAGGATCTTTTTCAGAAACAATCATTGTTCCTTCAGCACGAGGATTGTTCGTATTTTTAATACAAACTGGAATTTGCTTTTCAAAAGCAGGTATTAACGCTTCATCATGGAATACGGAGAATCCAGCATAAGACAATTCCCGCATTTCTTTATATGTAAGCTTTGAAATCTCACTAGGGTTATTTACGAGTCTTGGGTCAACAGAATATACAGAATCTACATCTGTAAAGTTTTCATATAAGCTTGCTTGTACACCTGCGGCTACAATAGATCCTGTAATGTCAGATCCACCTCTTGAAAATGTAATAATTTCATCTGTTTTACTGACCCCAAAAAAGCCAGGAATGACAAGAATTCCTTCTTTTTCCCGCAAACTATACAAGTTTTCAAAACTTTCAGGTAAAACTCGGGCGTTTCCAGGCTCGTTTGTTACAAATAATCCAGCCTTTTTAGGATGAACGTAAGAGGATGGAATTTGAATCGATTGTAAATATGCGGCAACAATTTTAGCAGAACTATCCTCACCAAAAGCTTTTAAGTGCTCCATGTTGTCAGCTGTTGTCTTCTCGATTGCTTCATCAAGTGATTGTTTAATATTAAGAAGTACGTGTTCGTTTAGCTGAAGTTCAGATGTAATTTCCTCAAATCTCTTAACGACGATTTCATAAGTGGGCGATATAGGTTCATTTGAAATATGTAATTCACCAATTTGAATCAATAAATCTGTAATTTTTGTATCTGTATCTGATCGTTTACCCGGAGCAGATACAACAATGAACTTTCTCCCAGGATCATCCTTAATAATGTCGCCAACTTTTCTCACTTGAGAAGCAGAAGCTACAGAACTTCCTCCAAATTTTGCTACTTTCATAGTATGTCATCTCCTTGGTGCTCCTGCATGGACGAAGAGCTGTTATATATTTCATTCATTTCAACATATATGGAATAGCAAACCACTACAACAAAAAAAGTGTCGTAGTGGAATGCACTCACGTTTATATGTTGAAAATCTTGTTTTTAATCGTTATTTTTTTTAATTAAATTTTTCTTACGATCCCGATGAACAATAAACCCACCGATAAATGCCAATCCAAATATAAATAGAAGAAGTCCAATGATAAATTGAATGCC
>DATGUV010000002.1:0-10653 GCA_035301025.1 Bacillota bacterium
AGGCAACAAATGATTTTTGATTATATTAAAAGTGAAGTGCAAGAAAAAGGCTACCCTCCTTCTGTAAGAGAAATTGCCGCAGCCGTTGGTCTTGCATCAAGTTCAACCGTTCATGGACATTTGGCGCGTTTAGAGGGAAAAGGATATATTCGGAGAGACCCTACGAAACCTAGAGCCATTGAAATTTTAATAGACAATGAAGAAGTAAACATTCCAACGGAAACACCATATTATGCTCCAGTTCTAGGTAAAGTTACTGCTGGGATTCCGATTACTGCTATAGAGAATATTGAGGAATATATACCTGTTCCACAAGTACATGCACATGATAGTGAAACATTGTTTGTATTAGTGATTGAAGGTAATAGTATGATTGAGGCAGGCATTTTAGATAACGATATGGTAATTGTTAAACAACAAAATACAGCCAACAATGGAGATATTGTTGTTGCGATGACTGAAGATGACGAGGCAACAGTGAAGCGGTTCTTCCGTGAGAAAAACCAAATCCGACTAGAGCCAGAGAATGCTACAATGGAGTCATTAATTTATCCAACTGTCACCATTTTAGGAAAAGTTATTGGAGTGTATCGTAACATTGCTTAACATAGAAATATCCCTAATTGACAACAGTACATACTGTCAATTAGGGATATTTGTTTACGTTTTAATATACTTAAGGTGTCAAGCCTTTCTCAAGCATCGTGCGAAGCGCTTGAGAAACAGCAATTTTTACGTGTGCATATGTTAATCCACCTTGCAAGAATGCAATATATGGCGGTTTTATTGGACCATCGACAGATAATTCAATGCTTGATCCTTGGATAAATGTTCCTCCGGCCATAATCACTTGTTCATCATATCCAGGCATATCACTTGGATAAGGAGTTACGTAAGAATTAATTGGTGAAAACTTTTGGATTTCTTGGCAAAAAATGATCATATGTTCTTCTTTGTGAAAGGTAATGGATTGAATAATATCTGTTCGTTTATCTGTTGAATTAGGTGTTGTCTCAAATCCGATAAGTTCTAATAATCGTGATGTGAAAATGGCACCTTTCAACGCTTCTCCAACAACATGTGGTGCTAAAAAGAACCCATGATACATTTCTTGTAGCATATGTAATGTAGCACCAGCATCTTTTCCTAACCCTGGAGCGGTTAACCGATTAGCAGCTTGTAAAATAAGTGATTCTTTTCCTACAATATAACCACCTGCTCGCACGAGTCCGCCACCTGGATTTTTAATAAGCGAACCCGCAATGAGGTCTGCACCAACCTCTGTTGGTTCTAATTCTTCTACAAACTCCCCATAACAATTATCTACAAAAACAATCACGTCTTCATCGATGGATTTTACAAAATCGACCATTTCTTTAATTGCAGCTATTGTGAAAGATGGACGATCTTCATACCCCTTTGATCGTTGGATTCCAACGACTTTTGTTTTTGAATGAATTGCTTTTCGAACATTTTCAAAATCTACAGATCCATCTTCAAGTAGTCCTACTTCATTGTATGTAATGTGATAGTCTTTTAATGTTCCTCCACTATCGCCTCTTTTCCCAATGACTTCTTCTAATGTATCATAAGGACTTCCAGTAATATAAAGCAATTCGTCGCCTGGATAAAGTGTACTAAATAAAGCTGTTGAAATAGCATGTGTTCCTGAAACAATTTGTGGTCGAACGAGGGCGTCTTCACCACCAAATACATCCGCATATAATGCTTCGAGTTGGTCTCTCCCACTATCATCATACCCATAACCGTCTGTTGAGTTGAAATGATGATCTCCTATGTGATTATTTTTAAATGCATGAAGTACTTTGTTTTGATTTTTTTCTACCATTGCTTGAATGTCTTGAAATTGCTGCTTGCAATCCTTTTCTGCTTGTTGAATATAATTATCCATTTCAATCATTTTCGTTCCCCTTTAATAAACGGTTTAATGGATGATCTTCTGCCATATGTCCCGTAATTCTATAGTGATTTGTCTCTTCATCAAATTCTTTAGATGTAACAATTGATTCCATTTCTAGTTCATGTAACTCTTTTCCTTGAGTTGCAGTTAGTTCAATGGTGTATTCTGGCCAATGTTCGATCATCACTTCTTCTATTTTATGTGTGAGCCGAACAATATCCTCTTCATTAAAAGCACTCATGAAAATATTAGGATGCAATTTAGAAATAAGCTCCTCTTCTAGTAAGTCTATTTTGTTGTACACAGTTAGCATTGGTATGTTGTCAGCTTTTAACTCTTTTAATAAATCAAGAACGGTTTCTTGATGCTGATTCTGATCTTCATGGGAACTATCCACAACATGTAAAATAAAATCTGCTTCTGACGCTTCTTCAAGTGTAGATTTAAATGCAGCAATAAGTGTTGTTGGAAGCTTTTGCAGAAAACCAACTGTGTCTGTAACAAGTGTTTGAAAGCCTGAGGGTAGTTGCAATTGTCTTGTAATGGGATCAAGAGTTGCAAATAACTTGTCCTCAGCAAATGCTTCACTATCTGTTAATGCATTAAATAAAGTTGATTTTCCCGCATTTGTATATCCAACTACAGCGATTTGAAAAACATGATTTAATTTACGACGTCTACGATATTGATCCCTTTGAGCGACTGTGCGGGTGAGGCGTTCTTTAATGTCATCAATTTTCTTGCGAATATGACGTTGGTCTGTTTCAAGTTTCGTCTCTCCAGGACCACGTGTACCAATTCCTCCTCCAAGTCTTGAGAGCATGATACCTTGCCCACGGAGGCGAGGTAATAAATATTGAAGTTGTGCTAATTCAACTTGAAGTTTTCCCTCTTTTGTATGTGCTCGTTGGGCGAATATATCTAATATTAATTGGCTGCGATCGATTAAGCGAACGTCAAAGCGATCACTTAAATTTCGTAGTTGACCAGAAGATAGTTCATCATTTGAAATAACAAGATCGATATCATACTCATCAATCGCCTGAGCAATTTCTTCTACTTTTCCTGATCCAATATATGTCGCAGGATGAATACGCTCCCGATTTTGTGTAACAATATGCACCACCGTACCACCAGCTGTTTCACTTAAAGAAATAAGTTCATCAACGGTTGAAGAAAATGTACGATCCTTCTGATTCTGATGTTGTACTGCCATGATAAGTATCTTTTCTGACATATGTTAACCTCTTTTCGTCTCTACTCATTGTTGTATGTCCTGTATCATAAGGGATTTAGCTATATAATTCAAATCTTTAGAAGGGCCCGCTTATTGAATGTGTACATCATCTGCAGTTAGCTCAAGCAAATCTGGCATGTGCATTGTATTATTTGTATATAACCGCATAGCTTGCCTACGAATAGCTTTCTCTATTACATTTCGGATATACCGCGCATTTGAAAAATTGATTCCATCATGTTGTTTTAATTGTTCAATATGTGTTCGTAATTTCCATGTTGCTGGTTGAGAAAGTGTATATTCTTTATCCTTTAACATTGTATGAGCAATTTCCATGAGTTCCTCCGTTTTATAATCATTAAACGACATAATAAATGGGAAGCGTGATCTCAATCCAGGATTTAACTCTAAAAATTGATCCATCTCTTTCGGATATCCAGCGAGTACAAGTGCAAAATCGTGTTGATGATCTTCCATATGTTTGACTAGTGTATCAATCGCTTCTTTCCCAAAATCTTTTTCTCCTCCACGACCAAGAGCATACGCCTCATCAATAAATAAAATACCACCGATTGCTTTTTGTATAAGTGCTCTCGTTTTTTGAGCCGTTTGCCCAATATATTCTCCTACAAGATCAGCTCGGTCTGCTTCGATAAAATGCCCTTTTGATAACATATTCATTTCTTTATAGATAGAAGCTAAGGTTCGAGCGAATGTTGTTTTTCCTGTGCCTGGATTTCCTTTAAAAAGCATGTGCAACACTTGTTGGGATGTTGTTAGACCTAGTTCTTCTCTTCTAGCATGAACCATATGAGCAGCATATATTTCTTTTACCATGCCTTTTAATTGTTGTAAACCTATAAAATGATCCATTTTTTGTTCAATATGTGCAAAAGGATCAAGGGCATGTTGAGCAGTCGTCTCTGTTATTTTTCTTGAGACAGTCTGTTCCTCATGAAGAACAATATTGATTTGATTGTGTTTATTTCGAATAGCTTCCATAGGCGACAATCACTCCTTTATTACTCGTAGTATACGCAAATCTAAAATAAGGTGTGACAATCGCCTAAAAAAAATGAACACTATTTCAAAGAAATAATGTTCATTCATTAATATATTATTCTCAATTTTCTAATGTAATATTCTTAGCAGGTGAGAAAGTTGAAATTGCATGTTTGTAAATCATTTGTTGTTTTCCTTCTGTTTCTAGTAATACAGTGAAATTGTCAAAAGCTCGAATAGTTCCTCTTAATTGAAATCCATTCATTAAGAACAATGTTACTGGTACTTGATCTTTTCTTAATTGATTTAAATAGTAATCTTGAATATTTACAGGTTGTGACATGTCCCATCCTCCTCTTTTTCTCTCTATTCTATATAATAGTTCTATGTATCTTTTAAAAACCCTGCTATATCTTCGTTTATATCTTCAGATACTTCCGAAGAAAGCCCATTCGTTACATTATACCAATGAACAGGTAAACGGTTTTTAAACCATGTATACTGCCTTTTGGCAAATCTTCTTGAATTTCTCTGAAGTGTTGCAATGGCTTCTTCTTTAGTAACATGCCCATCTAAATATTCAATGATTTCTTTATATCCAATTGCTTTCATAGACTTTTGTGCGCGAAAACCTTGGCGTAACAATCCTTCTACTTCATCAATTAGTCCTTTATCAATCATGAAGTTCACTCGATGATTAATGCGCTCATATAATTGTGGACGCTCCATTTCAAGACCGATAAATAAAATATCATATAATGGCTCTTGGCGATCTTCTTCTTGTGATTCTGTCATGGTTTTCCCAGTTGTTTCATACACTTCTAGTGCTCGAATAACCTTTCGATGATTATTAGGATGAATCTGCGCTGCATGCTCAGGATCTACGTTCTTCAGACGATCAAACAATGGTTCGATACCTTTTTCTTTAATAACTTTTTCCATGTTCTTTGTAAATGTATCATCCCTTTTTTGTTCTGAGAATGTATAGTTGTAGAGAGCGGCTTCAATATAAAGCCCACTCCCTCCAACAATAATAGGTACATGGGCTCTCTCGTGAATATCTTCAATGCATTGTCTGACATCTGTTTGAAATTGAGCAACTGTATAAGGTTCATCTGGTTGAATACAATCAATTAAATGGTGTGGAATGGATTTCATTTCATTTGGAAGAATTTTTGCAGTCCCAATATCCATACCAACATGTACTTGCATTGAATCACCACTAATGATTTCACCATTGAACATTTGAGCTATATCAAGACTTAACGCTGTTTTTCCAATAGCAGTTGGCCCTACAATTACGATAACTTTTTTCATTATTCTTCTCCATTACATTACTGTTGATATGCCTTAAACATCCAGCGATACTTTTCCAATGTTTGTTGCATTGAAATAAGCATATCAAGTGTTGCTTCATCCTCTTCTTCTGTTGCTAGAGGAATACCTGTTTTTGCAATCGATGCGTTCACTTCAGATAAGTCTTCGATAATTTGTGAGATGATTTCCTCTTCAGTGTCATCAGCTGTTGCTTCTTCAATTGTTGATTCACGTAGATATGCTGCCATTGTAGCTAAAGGTTCTCCTTCAATCATTAAAATTCTTTCCGCAAGCTCGTCGCTCACATCGGCAAAATACGTATACAAATCTTCAAATACCTCATGAAGTTGGAAAAAGTTTCTTCCCTTAATGTACCAGTGATAGCGGTGAAATTTCACATTGAGAACAAAGGAATTGGATAGTAGCTCGTTTAAATAATTTACATATTTATGATCCATTATACACCTCTCCTTTTTTTTAGCTTACTCAAAGTATACCACGAATATACGTACTTACATAATACGTTTAAACATTTTTTCTAATTCTGTCGAAGAAAAATGAAGCATTACAGGTCTTCCATGTGGACATGTATATGGATCTGTTGTCTGTCTAAGCGTATCAATAAGTTCCTGCATATCCTCATGATTTAAATAATGATTCGCTTTTATAGAATGTTTGCAAGACATCATAATAGCCGCTTCTTCACGAATTTTTTTAATATGAATCGTTTTATCCTCAATAATTTGTTCTAGCATTTCTCGTATTACAGTTTCAACATCCCCTGGAAACCATGTAGGATATGAACGAATGATAAAGGATTGTGGTCCAAATGGCTCAAAAAACAAACCAACTTGTTCCAATTCATCTTTTGATTCTTGTATAAACAGTGTTTCCTGATTAGAAAACTCAAAAGTAATTGGTATGAGTAGTTGTTGCAATTCTTTTTCAGGTTGGGCTAACATTTCTCGGTATTGCTCATATTTAATGCGTTCTTGAGCAGCATGTTGATCAATCATGTACATTCCAGTTTCATTTTGAGCAATAATATATGTTCCTTGCACTTGACCAACGGGATACATCTGTGGAACTCTTTCACTTTGTTCGGGTTCTTCAAATGTTTCTTCAATTTCCTCTTTACTAGGTGTTGGTGGTAACTGAACAATAGATTCTTGTACAGTTGTATCGTTTTCATAAGAAGCAGGTGCTTCCCAGTTATTTTCTATACTACTTGTTTTATGTGTATCAATTGTTGAAGTAGGAACATGTATGTCTTCTTTTTTCGGAACGTTACGTTGTCTTATAGACTCTAAATCCATTGCCTGTTGTTCAGAAGCTCGTGGTTCTTCTCTCTTCATTTGTGGGATGAGAGAAGTGTTTCGTAAATGTGTCCGAATGGTTTTCTCAATAAATTCATAGAGTTCTTTTTCTTTACTGAATCTTACTTGTAGTTTCGTAGGATGTACGTTTACATCTACTAACACTGGATCCATTTCGATGTGTAATACGACAATTGGATTTGTATGAATCGGTAATAATGTGTGATAAGCCTTCGTAATTGCTTTAGCTAAAGGAATAGAGCGAATATATCTTCCGTTAATAATTGTTGTCAAAAAAGCTTTTGATGCTCTTGTGACGGATGGCAGGCCAATCCATCCTGAAAGCTCATAATCATGCGTAGAACCTTTTATTTGAATCATTTCTTTTGCAACTTTCATCCCATATATGGATGCAATAACTTGTTGTAAATTATTTTTCCCAGCTGTCTGCATCAATTGTTTCTCATTATGAATGAGTTCAAAACGTACATTAGGGTGTGCAAGGGCCGCACGGTTTACCACATCTACAATATGTCCTAGTTCTGTATGGATAGTGCGTAAATATTTTAGGCGAGCCGGTGTATTGAAAAATAGATCTTGGACCGTTATTTCAGTTCCTTGGCGCGCATCGCTTTTTTCTACATCTTTTATATGCGATCCTTCCACATATATTTTCGTTCCAGCACCACTTCCAGTTGAACTCTTCAATGTTAAACGACTAACTGCAGCAATACTAGCAAGTGCCTCTCCTCTAAATCCGAGTGTTTGAATATGAAATAAATCATCATCATACTCTATTTTACTAGTGGCATGACGAAGAAACGCACGTTTACAATCTTCAGCATTCATTCCTTTTCCATTATCCGTAATCTTTATTTGTTGGATTCCGGCCTCTTTAACTTCAATTTTTATCCAAGTACTGTTTGCATCAATACTATTTTCAAGAAGTTCTTTTACGACAGAAGCAGGTCGTTCGACAACCTCTCCTGCCGCGATTTTATTTGCGAGTGCCTCAGGTAATTGAATAATTGTCATGATCTTACCTCCTTACTTTGAGAGTGACTTTTGCAGTTCATAGAGCTTATTCATTGCTTCAAGTGGTGTTAATTCCAGAGTATTGATTTTGGACAATTTTTTTAAAACCTTCTTTTCTTCAGAAGTATACGGCTTTTCCTTCACAACTTCTTGTAACGGTTCTCCAAATAAAGATAATTGACCTTTTTGAACTTCCTGAACTTCTTGAGCTTCTTCCACCTGTTGATCCTTTTCACCTTCAAGTTGTTTTAAAATTGTTGTTGCTCTTTGAATGAGATCTGCAGGTAATTCCGCCAATTCTGCGACCTGTATTCCGTAACTTTCATCAGCTGCTCCGTCCTGTACTTGATGGAGGAAAATTACTTTCCCATCGTCTTCTTCAGCCCTTACATGTACATTTTTTAAATGATTCAATGACTCCTCTAATTGTGTAAGCTCATGATAATGCGTAGAAAATAATGTTTTTGCATGAATATGATCATGAATATATTCGATAATTGCTTGAGCAAGTGCCATACCATCATATGTACTTGTCCCACGCCCAATTTCATCAAGTAATATTAAACTCTTTTCTGTGGCATGTTGAAGGGCATGATTCGCTTCGAGCATTTCTACCATAAATGTACTTTGACCTGACACGAGATCATCTGCAGCGCCAATTCGGGTAAAAATGCGATCAAATAAAACGAGTTGAGCTTCTTCACATGGAACAAAACAACCGATTTGAGCCATAATAGAAATTAATGCGAGTTGACGCATGTAAGTACTTTTTCCAGACATGTTTGGCCCTGTTATTAATAACATCTGTTGATCTTCATGTAATAATATATCATTTGGAACAAACGTTCGCTCTTGCATCACTCGCTCAATGACTGGGTGTCTACCTTGTTTAATATGTAACGTATGACGATGAAATGTTGGTCGTCGATAATGATATTTTTCACTAATGGTCGCAAAAGATTGTAAGACATCAATTGAACTAATCATGCGAGCAATTGCTTGTAAAGTAGGAATAAATTCCGAGACGTGTTCGCGAATATCTAGAAATAATTCATGTTCCAAGGAAATACTGTTTTCTTCTGCTTCTAAAATAAGCCGTTCTTTTTCTTTAAGTTCTGGAATAATGAAACGCTCTGCATTTGTTAACGTTTGTTTCCGCTCATATCTCTCTTCATCTATTAAATGTAAATTGGCTCGAGTTACTTCGATATAATATCCAAATACACGATTATACCCTATTTTCAAAGAACGAATGTTCGTGCGCTCTTTTTCTTCTTTTTCAAGTGTTGCAATCCATTTTTTTCCATCTCTAGATGCTGAACGATAGGTATCTAACTTTTCGTTATATCCATCTTTAATAATATTTCCTTCAGTAATTGCCATTGGTGGATCTTCAACAATACTCTTTTCTAATAGTTCAACTAATTTATTAGGATATGTAAGCTGTTTGTTAAGCTGATCCATATCTTTTTCCTGGAATTGGTGAAGTACATCTTTAATGGCAGGAATCTGTTGTAAAGATTTTTTTAACTGGATAAAATCACGCGCATTCATATTTCCATATGAAACTCGTCCAGCTAGTCTTTCCACATCATACACGGATTGAAGAGCCTCACGCATTTCTTCCCGGAGCATAAATTGCTCATGCATATGCTCAACAATGTTATGTCTTTTTTCTATTTCTTGTTGATGCAACAGTGGGCGTTCAATCCATTTCTTTAATTGGCGCGCACCCATGGCTGTTTTCGTATCATCAAGAACCCACAATAAACTTCCATGTTTTCCTTTTTTAAGAATCGTTTGAGTCAATTCTAAATTTCTTTTTGAAAACATATCTAGCGATAAATAATGCTGTAAATCAATCATTTCAGCACGTTGTAAATGATCCATTGATCTTTTTTGTGTACGTTCAATATAGTTTAATAATCTACATAATGCTTCAATAAGTCTCTCATCATTTAAATGATCATATAAATGACGATATTCTCCATTAAAAGATACTTCAGATTGGTAAGAAAGAGTCATTTGTAGTTTTTCTTGAATTTCTTTTTCGTATTCTTTAGGTAAATCATTACCAACAACAATTTCTTTAGCGGACTGATGATACAATTCATGAACCACCGCATCCCATCCCTCTGTTACAAGGGTCAGTTTATTCTCTCCCGTAGATAAGTCACTGTAAGCTAGAACGAAAGATTCATCTGAAAAATAAGATAAACTTACAATATAATTACTCTCACTTTCATCTAGCATCGTAGACTCCATTACTGTTCCTGGAGTAACAATTTGGACGACTTCTCTTTTTACTACGCCTACAGCTTCTTTAGGATCTTCTACTTGTTCACATATAGCTACTTTGTATCCTCGATCTACAAGAGTTTTAATATAGCCTTCTGCAGAATGATGTGGCACCCCGCACATTGGAATAGGGTCTTTGCGTCCGGGGTCTCTTTGGGTTAATGTAATTTCTAATTCTTTAGCTGCTCGAATCGCATCTTCATTAAACAATTCATAAAAATCACCTAAGCGAAAGAATAAGAAGGCATCTTCGTGCTTTGATTTTATATCTGTATATTGTTGCATCATTGGGGTTGTTTTCGTCATAGTTATGCCTCCGTAAACAAATGGTTAGTGGTACTCAGTATACCATAAATGAGTATATGAGTGAATTTCATTCAAATGATAGTATGTGTCAACTTTTACTCGGTGTGCTATTAATAGCCATAATTACAGAGATCACTTTTTGTACACTTCATTATTTAGGCATTTGAATGAATTTCATAACACATTAATTGCAAAGAAAATCCGAACATTCATATTAAGTG
>DATGUV010000003.1:0-4504 GCA_035301025.1 Bacillota bacterium
AGAAGGAGTGATTCCACCAAACGGATCCTTTACGTTGCAACAAGGCTTTTTAGAAGAATCCAACGTTGATCTCATGCAAGTGATGACACAAATGATGGAGTCTTTTCGAATGTTTGAAACAAACCAACGAGTCTTAAAAGCATATGACCAAAGCATGGAAAAAACAGTCAATGACATTGGACGAATTGGATAAAGGAGGAAAAAGGTATGTCTCGTGCGATGATTCAAGCCGCCGCACCAATGGGGCAATTGCAACAAAAATTAGATATCATTGGAAATAACTTAGCAAATAGCCAAACCAATGGCTATAAACAAAAACAGACGGAATTTTCCTCTATGCTCGTTCAACAAATTGATCATTTACAACATGCTTCACGCATGGATGGTCGCTTAACGCCTGACGGAATTCGTGTAGGAACAGGAGCTCGTTTAGGTGCCATTCATCAAAATGACCGTTTAGGATCGTTTCGTGAAACAGAGCGCGGTCTTGATGTAGCTCTTTTAGATCCAAATCACTATTTACAAGTACAAGTAGATGATTCAGGTGCAACTGAAACCCGTTTTACCCGTGATGGTGCCCTCTATTTACAACCGGTAAATAATGATAACTCGGTCATGTTGACAAATGCTAACGGAAACCCGATTATAGGAGCAGATGGCCCAATTGTAATTGCCAATGGGTTTGATGCCATCAAAATCAACGAACAAGGTGCGATTATTACGAGAAGAAATCAGATGGAACAAGTAGAAGGCCAGATTCAACTCGTACATATTGAACGTTCCCGTATGCTCGAACATACAGGGAGAAACATGCTCCGTATCCCGGACAATGCAGGAATTCCAGCAGACATGGTACAACAAGTTGCAGGAAATGAAGCCATTGTGCAAGTGGGGGCACTTGAGCAATCAAATGTGGATCTTGCTGAGGAAATGACAGAATTACTCAAGACACAACGTTCCTATCAATACAACGCACGTACCATTACTATGGGTGATCAAATGTATGGTCTTATTAATCAATTACGCTAACGAACACCTATGTTCATATAGAATGGTATTTTGTGAGTGATGAAGGAGAAACAAAACTATGATAGCGAAACAAAAACCACGTGCATCGATGGATGAACAAACAAGAAAACAACATAAACAAAGCAAAAAAACATCGTTCTCCTTAAGGAAAAAAGAAAATGATGGCGATGAATCGACACGAAAAGGAAAACGCAAAATTAGAAAGCGTCGTCCAGTAAGGCGCATTTTTCCAATTTGGGCACGACTCATTGTATTCATTTTACTTTGTGGAGGGGCACTCATTATTGGTTTAATGATTGGCTATGGAGTTCTTGGTGATGGTGCGCCAACGGATATTTTAAAGAAAGACGCATGGCAGCACATCATAGATATCGTTAAAAAAGAACAATAAGAAAAAGGAGTATATATATGGATATTCAAGACATAAAAGAAGTCATTCCACACCGTTATCCATTTCTTCTTGTAGATAAAGTACTAGAAAAAGAAGAAGGAAAGCGTGTTGTGGGATTAAAAAATGTAACTGCAAACGAACCTTTTTTTCAAGGGCATTTTCCTGATTATCCTGTAATGCCTGGTGTACTTATTGTGGAGGCATTGGCACAAGTTGGCGCAATTGCTGTTCTAGATATGGAACAAAACAAAGGAAAAATTGGCTTTCTTGCTGGACTGGATAAATGCCGTTTCAAGCGTCAAGTGAAACCAGGGGATCAACTACGTCTTGAAGTAGAGATTTTACGCATGAAAGGTCCTATTGGTAAAGGAAAAGGAGTCGCCACAGTTGATGGTGAACTCGTTTGTGAAGCAGAAATTATGTTTGCGATTCAATAACATGTTCCGGGTGGATCATTGAATTGAACGATGTATGCCCATCTATTTTCCCTTATGTTGTATCACTTTACTAAAAGTGGTTAAGCTACCCTTGAGAATGAATTTTATTCGAAAAAGGGGTGAAAAACCACATGAAAAAGAAATGGGCAACCACGTTCGGTGCTGTCCTCATTGCTGGAGCTTTCATGACTGGGTGTGGAACTGTGGAAGATGACAATGAAATCGACCAACGTGAAAATGAAACACCAGTAGAAGACAATGAAACAAATCGGGACATGCAGGAAGAACGTAATAATTTAGATCAAAATGACGAAAATAACAACCAGCCAAACGGCGACGAGAGCGATCAACAAATGGATGAACGTGAGAGAGATGACCGGTAACATCGGTTCATAAATAGCCAAGCGTGAAGAACTACCCTCTGTCCAATGGATGGAGGGTAGTTTATTGATGGATTAGCTGTTTTTCGTCTAAAAAAATGCTGATACGATTGCTAAAATGACGTAAAAGTGACAAGAAACGTACAGTTAAAAATAATGCTTCCTATGACTTGCATCAGCCCCAATTACGTTGTATCATTGTGTGAGCTAAAAAAGTATGTTTATATTTTGACTGACCAGTCAGTCGGAGAAGGTGGAAACCATTGGATGAAAAGAAGAAACACGTACTTGCTTGTGGCGTACGGTTGTTTGCCCAGAAAGGGTATCACAAAACTTCAATTGAAGAAATCGCAAAAGAAGCTGGTATTTCTAAAGGAGCTTTTTATTTATATTTTTCTTCAAAAGAATCTTTTGTCGTTGCGGCGCTCACCATGTTTCAAACAGAAATTAATGAACAAATTGCACACGTACAACAAGAGCCATTAGACCCTCGCGAATCTTTATCGAAACAAATGACGTATATGATTGAGCATATGTATACATATAAAGATTTCTTATTGATGTATATTCAAGAAGATATCTCCATAGGGGAAGAGACACTGGAGTTAGTTCAGCAAATGAAACAATCAAATGTACAGTGGTTGTATGAACGAATACACAATGTGTACGGAAAAAATGTAGAGAAAATCATTTATGATGTAATCGTCATATTGGAAGGAATTTTTGCTGGATATATGCGCTGGGCCATTATTGAACAGGCGCCTATTAACTACAACGACATCGGTCCATTTATGGTTGAGCGCCTAGATGATATTGTTGAAGCGATGATCGCAAAAAACACAGAACCATTGCTGAAGGAATTCCCGAAAGTTTTGCATGTACAAGGAAGTGAATGGCGAGATATTGATCTTAAAGAAACCATTCAAACCCTTAAAATGATAGATATCCCAGAAGATGCGAATACAGCAGAAGTTGTAGATGTTCTAGAGATTTTAGAAAATGAATTGTATAAAGAACATATGCAACCAGCTATTATCCGGGGATTGCTTACACAACTCCGTACATTTAAAGAATATAAATCCATCTGTGATACGATCACACGTAAACTGGAATTAGAACATATTTCAAAATAAATTATTTTTTAAGAGAATAGGGGACATACGAATGAAGAAAATCCATTTGTTAGCGATTATGATACTTGGAGTAGTGTTACTTGTTGCATGTAATGATGACGATGATGAAAAAGTAGAAGAAGACCCAGTCGTTCCAATTGAAGTAACGGAGGCGACTACTGGAAATATTACGGATGATCAGACGGTTTATGGAAGAACTTCACCGATTAAAACAACACCTGTGACCATCAATGCACCAGGTGAAGTGGACCAAGTAGAAGTAAAAAATGGCGAAACCGTTGAAAAAGATGACCTTATCGCCAAAATTAAAACACAAGCTGGAACTGTAAACGTGAATGCGCCTGCTGACGGAGAAATTGCTAAGTTTTCAGCAAAAGAAGGGGATATTGTTTCCAATGAAGATCCTTTGGCAGTCATTTTAGACACAGAAGACATGGAGATCATTGTTGGAGTGACGTCAAATGTGCGTGCACTTTTTAAACAAGATAAAGAATATGATGCAGAAATTGGCGATAAAACATACAAAGCAGTTGTTGAAACGATTGATTCCTTGCCAAATGATACAGGATTGTACGATATTTTATTCACCGTTGAAAATGAAGACAATAAGATTACAGCAGGAGACATTGCTGGCGTGATCGTTTCCTCCACAGCAATCAAAGATGCCCTCATTCTTCCTACTGAAGCAATTATCGAAGAAAGCGAAGGAGCATATGTGTATCTTATTGAAGATGACCAAGCGAAAAAAGTAGACGTAGAAGTTCTTGAAATGCGTTCGGACTTTGCTGCGATAGAGGCGGATATTGAAGAAGGAGATCAAGTTGCAATCAACGGGCAACTGACACTCGAAGACGGAAGTCAAGTCGAAGTAGTGAAAGCGGGGAATGAATCTTGAAGCTTGTAGAAACATCAGTTAAACGCCCTGTAGGAGTGGTGATGATCGTGATTGCGATCATCGCTCTTGGAATTGTTTCCTTACGCGGACTCATTATTGATTTATTTCCAGAAATCGATTTTCCCATAGCAGTAGTCGCCACGTCCTACCCAGACGCAGGCCCTGAAGACGTAGAAAATATCGTTAGTCGACCGATTGAATCAGCCGTTAGTTCCATCGAAGGAATTGAAACGATTCAA
>DATGUV010000004.1:0-28667 GCA_035301025.1 Bacillota bacterium
TTTTTGTTTGGTTCATGCGGTTGCTGTTGCTTTTTTTACGAGTAATTTATGCAGTCTTCTGCGAAATGCATTTGCATAGCGGTTTTTATTTAAATGGTTTGGTTTACATTTCCCAATAAATGTGCGAATTTCTTGATCAGAAACAATTAAATCACGAAATTTGTCATTCGTAAGGAATTGTTGAAACCAAGATTCTTTCTTCAGTGAACGGATACTGTTGCCAATATCCTCCTCATCCACTTTCATGAAGGATGCAAATAGTATGATACTGAAAAAATCCAATATAGCTGAAAACATCCTTTCATTCACTCCTTCCTGTCGTTTTAACCAAATCTTGCCTACGAAGTGATCTAGGTTCGCTTGAAGTGTGATACTATTGTTGAAAGTGCTTTCATGTATATAATATCATGTCTCCATTCATTTTTAAACTGTAAAATGAAGTCGAAGCAATAATCGTTTCATTTGTTTGTAGTTCTTTGTAGAATAGAGTAGAAGAAACACATCTAACAAAATTGTTTTAAAGGGGAATAACGATGAAAAAATTATTACTAACAGGATTTGAACCATTTTTACATCATACATTGAACCCAACGATGGATATAGCAAAGGAATTAGACGGGAAGACGATTGGAAATTATGAAATCGTGTCAAAAATATTGCCCGTAACCTTTTCAGAAAGTGGGGAAGAGTTACTTTCAGCTATAAAAGAGGTGCAGCCTGACGCGGTTGTTTCACTTGGATTGGCTGGAGATAGAAGACATATTACTCCTGAAAGAATTGCCATCAATTGCAAGGACGGAGCTAAAGATAACAACGGTGTACAAATGACAGGTGAGAAAATTGTTGAAGAAGGAGAAGATGGTATGTTTACTACGTTGCCAGTTCAAAAAATGGTTGAAGCTTTAAAGGATGCCACTCTTCCAGCAAGTATTTCAAATAGTGCAGGAGCGTATGTATGCAATCATGTGATGTATCACGCCTTATATTATTTTAAACAGGAAAACATAACCATTCCTTCTGGTTTCATTCATATTCCACCTTCACATGCACTTGCATTGGAACAAAAAAATGTATCAAGTATGTCTCATGATGACTTGGTGAGAGGTATTCAAATTTGTATGGAACAAATCTCGTGAAGTAAGATAAAAATTTTATGCATGTTTGCAAGCGCCATGTAAGCTACTATCAGCTTATATGGCGTTTAATGTTTCATGATAATGGCTTTCTTTTTTAATAGAATTATGAGAAAATACATATACGAAACAATACAATAAGTTTATCTGTATTACAATAAATCAAAAAGAATAGGTGACAGTTCGGGTGAAAAGGCACATACAAAAAATAGTAATCCTTCTGCTGGGAATATTCCTTCTAGCAGGTTGTGGATTCATAGATGATTTACTAGAAGATACGAATTCTTCTGATGCGATTACGGAAGTGACGCCGATTGAGGGGTTAGATGATACGGACAACTTTCGTCCAGGCGCGTTAGAACATATATTAGAAGGGGAATTGAACCGGAGCGGTAAAGCGGTTGGATATCACTATGATCAACTTCCTTCAAAAAAAGGTGAAATTATTAAAGGAACAGAAACTTCTCCAAATGAAGAAGGTGTATATGAAGCAGAGGTTTCTGTAGACGGTGTAACGAAAGAATCCAATCGTGGCAGGTCTACTTTTTTTCCAGATGATTGGGATACACAAGACGTTGTAGATGCAATTAATGAAGGATATGAAAACCGAACATTTATTTCCGGCAATACGTATGAGGGACTCACAGAAGAAGGAGTACTCATCCGTATGTATTTAGACGATCAAGAACGTATTATTTCTGCATTCCCGGTCTACTAAAGAAAGGATGTGCATCATGTATACGATTAGAGAAGTCTCCTTACAACACGGCACACAAGAACGAAAGAGAAGTGTGATTACGTTTAAAGAACGGAACAAACAGATTATTGGGGAGTTCTTAATGAGTGACGCACCTATGATGAACTTCGCAATTATTCATGATATACAAGTAGTCCTTCGTGGGGTTGAATCATCGATTACGCGAAATTGCAATCGTTGTTCGATTAATATTACGAAAGAAATAACGTATATAGAAGATTTATATACGGATTTATATGAAGGTTTACACACATATGCCCCATATGCACTGGATACAACAGAACTATTAAAGCTGATTCGAATGTGGAAAGAACATTTAGAGCAGTATAAGGAATGACGGTTGATACCCGCTAACAAAAATCGTAGCGGATATTTCTGTCATCATTTGCACCGTAGAATGTAAAGAGGTGGAAGAATCGCCTTTTATACGCTGTTTGAGAGGGTTAACATCAGGAGCAATGATCTTTTTTTACTTCGTGGTGTTGGCATAGGGATTTATAGGAATTGTTTTAAGTGCAGTATTAAACACCTGTATCCAATCCACACTGGAAATTGGTTTGAGGGAAAATGGGACATGGAACAGCAAAAACCTTGAAAAAGATGTAGAAGAAATAATGAAAGAGATAAAGGAACATAATGAAAAATAAAGTAAGTGCATGATAGGTGAGTAGCCTACCGTACACTTACTTTATTATTTAGCTAACGTCACTTCAGGTTGCATTACCCAGTGGCCTTCAGATACTTCCACGAATGCTGAAGACTCAAGGTTATATGGATCATTTGTACGTTGATATGAAAAAGTTGATCGCTTTTTGTTTCGTTCAATGGTAGGATCTGGAATTGGAATGGCTTCAAGTAATGATTTCGTATATGGATGTATTGGATTGGAATATAATTCCTCACTTTCCGCTAATTCCACAATATTACCAGCATACATGACCGCGACACGATCACAAATATGTTTAACCATGGATAAGTCATGGGCAATAAATAAATATGTTAACCCTAACTTTTTCTGTAAATCTTCTAAAAGATCAACGACTTGAGCTTGAATAGACACGTCTAAAGCAGATAATGGTTCATCACATACGATGAATTGTGGTTTCACTGCAAGAGCTCGAGCAATTCCAATTCGTTGTCTTTGTCCACCAGAAAATTCATGGGGATATCGATGAGCATGCACTTTTTCTAAACCTACCAACTCGAGTAATTCCTCCACACGTTCTCTTCGCTCATCTTTTGTTTTACACATTTGATGTAAGTCTAAGGCTGTGCCAATAATATCCATAACTTTAAATCGTGGATTTAATGAAGAGTATGGATCTTGGAAAATCATTTGCATATGACGACGCATATGTTTCATTTCCTTTTTATTTAATCGATGGACCGGTAACCCTTTATATAGGACAGAACCGTCTGTTGGTTCATGTAAGCGTAAAATGCTGCGCCCTGTCGTTGATTTACCAGAACCTGATTCACCAACAAGTCCTAGAGTCTCGCCTTGGTAGATGGAGAAATCAATGGAATCAACTGCTTTTAGCACATCTCCTTGACCTAACTGAAAATGTTGTTGTAAATTTTCGACTTGAATAATCGGTTTACTGGGATCCCAATCTTCATGTTGGAAAGAGATTTCTTTCATTTTTTTCTTTTCATGTAATTTTGGCAACGCATGAAGTAACTTTTGTGTATATGGATGTTTAGGATCTTCAAATAGTTTTTCGGTAGTTCCTGTTTCAACTACTTCTCCGTCTTTCATGACGACAACCCGGTCACACATACCTGCGACGACACCAAAATCATGGGTAATTAAAATGATTGATGTGCCAAGTTTTTCTTGGATATCCTTCATTAATTGTAAAATTTGTGCCTGAATCGTAACGTCTAGTGCAGTCGTCGGCTCATCAGCAATGAGCAATGCTGGTTCACAAGCAAGAGCAATCGCAATCATCACACGTTGGCGCATGCCCCCAGAAAATTCGTGAGGATACTGCACATAGCGTTTCTTCGGATTAGGGATACCAACTAATTCCAGTAACTCTATGCCCCGTTTTTTAGCTTCTGTTTTGGATACATGTTGATGTTTAATAACATTCTCCTCAATTTGCTTCCCAATACGGATGGTAGGGTTTAAGGAACTCATTGGATCTTGGAAAATCATTCCAATATCACGGCCTCGAACCTCTTCCATATCTTTTTCCGTTTTTTCCAATATTTGTTCTCCCAAGAAGACAATGTTTCCATTCTTAATATGGGCTGGAGGTGAATCAAGCAGACGCATAATTGTTTTGGCTGTAACACTTTTACCACTACCAGATTCTCCGACAATCCCAAGGGTTTCCCCTTTATATAAATCAAAACTAACATCTTTTACAGCGTCAATTAAACTACCTCTAGATTGAAACGAAACACTTAAATTTCGTACAGATAATAAAGATTCCACTCGCGCTCACCACCATATAATAAATACTAAATTTGTAAAGCCAACATTGACAATTTAATAAAGTTAAAATAAAGTATACATTACGCATTAAAAATTAACAACTGAGAGAATTTCATTATTTCTTAAGACACTATCTACCTTTTGCTTGAAATCTTGAATGTTTAACGGGATTTCAAATGAGTGAATTTCATAATTACCAAATTTAGCTACTTCAAGCCAACATGTAGTTTCAAGCGTCTTAACGGAACATGAAATACGTATTATGAAATTCATTCAAGTAAACGAAAAATGGTAAAAATCCTATGATGGAAGTCTGAAAGAGTGTGAATTCGATCATTTTGTAAAAAATGTAGCAAATTTTATAAGCCATGGAATTCATTGCATTTTAGAAGAAGGGGGAGACAACTGTGGAGAAAATCCAGCAAGAGAGTGAAAAATCCTTTTCCTTCGTGCAAAAGGTTCAGTATACGTATAAAAAAATGATTCAACGGAAATTTTATGCTTATACGCTATTCATTCTAGGATTACCTGTTTATGTATGTGCTTTTTTACTTTACATCTGTAGAAAAAGAGATCATACGTATGCAGAGTTTAAGAGAGAAACAGAAGCTGAGCTGAAAAATAGTGATTATGCCTCACGTATGCTTGCCTCGTACAAAGAACAAATACATGCAAAGAAACTATTTTTCAATGAACCTATTCAGACAGAAGAAGTAGACACCCTAGCTAATCAATGGCTTACAGAAGCAATGGAGAAAGAAGTTGAAAGGCGTGTGGAAGAACAACTACTTGCTGTCGGAAAAGAGAAACAAACATTTTCAAGTTTTATGTATCATTTATTTGGCTCGCCTCTTTTTGTAGCTTTAACGTTTATTCCAGGTGTTTTAATGTACAGTTTTATGCATATTTATAGCAATCCATACATTAAATATGTGTTTGATCGACTCATCATGACTGTATTTGTAATTATTGGAGTAATCATATTTGTATTTACAATATTATACATTTCTCCATTTGATCCAGCTGCGAATATTTTAGGGGAGACTGCTTCTGCGGAGCAAATTGAAAAGTTCAATACGCTCCATGGTTTAGATCAACCATATTTTGTTCAGCTATGGGATTCGATGAAAGGTATATTTACACTTGATTTAGGGCTATCTTTTGAAGGAAATGAAGACGTATCTTCAAGTATTATGAATCGCTTTCCGGTAACCATGAAATTGGCAGTTATATCTCTTGTAATGGCCATGATTATTGCGATTCCAATAGGGATTATTTCAGCGACAAAACCGAATTCATTCCTTGACTATACATTTATGTTTATTGCATTAATTGGATTATCCATTCCGAACTTTTGGCAAGGTTTAATTTTTATTTTAACCTTTGCGATTAAGTTGCAATGGCTACCTGCAACATTTAATCCAGCAAACTGGTTATCAATGATTATGCCAATTATTGTGCTCGGAACAGCTCTAACGGCTTCTGTGGCACGAATGACACGTTCATCTATGCTTGAAATTATTCATGAAGATTACATGATGACGGCTAAGTCAAAAGGATTATCAAATCGCCAAGTTCTTTGGAAGCACGCCATTCGTAATGCTATGATTCCAATTATTACTGTTATCGGACTGCTATTTGCTGGGATGCTTGGTGGTGCAGCAGTTACAGAGAAAGTATTTAATATTAGTGGTATTGGAAGTTACATCGTAGATAAACAATTTATCCCTGATATTCCAAGTATAATGGCCGGGGTTGTTTATGTAGCGATTACCATTTCATTGGTGAATGTGATCATTGACATCATGTATGCATTCTTTGACCCACGCATTCGGTCTAAAATGAAGGAATACTAAGAGGGTGTTTGATATGAATAAAAAGAGAAAGAATCAACGCACCGATCACTCGGTAGCTTTGAAAGGGAACCCGTTATTTACGCAAGCAAACTTTGCATTTGTTCTTTCACTCGTCCTCTTTATCATTTTAATTTTATCGAGTTTTCGGTATTCTGATGGTTCCATTAAACCAATGATATTAGGACTTGCAGGAACGAATGGATTGTTCACCATTATTCAATGGTTCATTACGAAAAAGATTCAAAAAGATTTATTAACGACTGGAGAAGTTCAACAGAACACAAGACGCTTAGGGTATATTCAATTACTAGGATTAATTTCAGGGAATTTATTCGTCCTCGTCTTTGCATTTCAGTTGGTGAAAAAAGAAGTAACTGCTGAATATACATTTGCTTGCTACATGATTTTAACGCAAATTGTAATAATTGCATTATCGGCAATGAATGTATTTAAACCATATGTGGCAGATTTATTCCCAATATCCATGCTAGCAATGTTTGTACTTACAGGTGTGCAATGTGTCATTTTGTTTTTTGTAGCAAAGTATGTTCGCCATGAACGTTTGCCACGCAAAATGTTATTATTACTCATTCCTTTAGTGCTTATTACCTTAACAGGAAATATATTTGCGCTACTTGTTGGTTTAGGACTCCTTGTGAAACAGCAAAAACATTATAATCCGCAAACAGGTAAATGGGATGAAATTTGGGGAGTTATTACTCGAAATTCCACAGCAATGCTTGGGTTATTTTTTATCGTATTAATGTTTTCAATTTCTGTCATTAGCTTTTTTACTTTTGATTATGCGCTTGCAATTGAAAACAATTATAGTGCTATTTTGCAACAACCAAGTCTGGAATATCCACTAGGAACAGATAATTTCGGACGGGACGTATATTCACGTATGATTTTCGGTGCGCGAATATCTTTAGTAGTAGGAATTGCTTCCACGATTATACCTGCCGTAATTGGAGGGATATTCGGGGCGTTAGCGGGCTATTACAGTGAACGAACAGATAACATTATTATGCGTTTATTAGATGTTCTTTACGCTGTACCAGGATTGTTATTAGCTATTGCAATCATTGCAGCATTTGGAGCAAATACCGTGAATTTAATTATTGCTCTTAGTGTCGGTTCAATTCCAACGTATGCTCGTACCATGCGGGCAAACGTATTAATGGTATCAAATTATGAGTTCGTTGATGCA
The DNA here is from genome assembly GCA_035301025.1 of Bacillota bacterium. Classification (GTDB taxonomy): domain Bacteria; phylum Bacillota; class Bacilli; order Bacillales; family Amphibacillaceae; genus CALAMD01. The sequence goes on from DATGUV010000004.1 coordinate 7,400, forward strand.
GCCCGGGCACTTGGTACAGGAGACCGTGAAATTATTTTCCGTTATATTGTTCCAAACTCGTTATCGCCAATGATTGTTAAAGCAACCTTAACCATTGGTACTGCAGTTATTGCAACGAGTAGTTTGAGTTATTTAGGATTAGGTGTAGAACCACATATTCCAGAATGGGGGAATATTTTAAAAGTAGGAAGTACATTTTTAGAAACCCATTCATATGTAGCGATTTTTCCAGGATTCGCGATTATTGCTCTCGTTCTATCTTTTAACTTTTTAGGAGATGCATTACGCGATGCACTGGATCCAAAAGTAGATTAATAATCACTTCTAGGAGGAATACAACATGAAAAAAACATGGTTGATAAGTCTATTCGCTTTATTCGTTTTATTAGCTGGATGTGTAGAAACAAAATCAAGTCAAAATAAAGACGACGGTGAAAAAGTAGAGGTATCCGATAAGATTGAAATTGAAGTACTCGGCATGAGTTCTTCTGAAGATGATTTAAATATTGTTCGCGACCAACTTGCTAAAAATGGCTATGATGTAAAACTAAACTTACAGCCTGATTTTGGTAGTTTCAAAGCTCAGGAAGACGCTGGGAACTATGACATTTCTTTATCTGGTTGGACAACAGTGACAGGAAATCCAGATTATGCAATTCGTTCGCTATTTATTTCTGGTGGGGACAATAGTAAACTAGACGACCCTGAATTAGATGACCTTATTAATCAAGCAAGTACAGAAACACCTGAAGAATTTAAAGAAACATATAAACAATTTGAAGAAAAATTAGTATTTGAAAATGCTTATACAGCACCACTATATATAAGTTATAAAACACAAGCTGTGCATAGTGATATTTTAAATGCAGATACAGTTCGTTTGTCTAAATCTCGTTCATTAGCTTGGGAACCAATTGATTTTAATGACACAGATAAACGAGGAACAGATCCATTAATTGTTGCTCAGTCCGAACCTTCATTTACATCACTAGATCCAATTAAAGGAAATGACGGTTCCATTAATATGGTGAATACAAATATGTACGTACGTTTAGTGAATCTAACAGATGATGATGAGGTCACTTCAGAAGGTTCTTTAAGTTATAACCATAGTATCGCTGAAGGAAATAATACGTATTACTTTGTATTACGAGATGACGTGAATTTTGCAAAAGTAGAAGATGGTGAAGCAGTTGATACAGGTGAACTTGTTAGTGCAGAAGATGTTATATTCTCATTAAACCGTGCAAAAGATCCGGATTCAGTCCCAGATCACCGCACATATTCTTTACATGAACATATTCAAGATGTTGAAATTGTCTCTGATTTATCTGAATTAGAAGGTACAGAAAATTCAAGTGGCGATCAAACCATTCTTGAAGAACTTACCCAAGACCTTGATCAAGAAATTAGTTCTTTAGCAACTGATAAAAGTGATGTTGATAATGGAAAAGGTTCTTATCAAGTTTTAAAAGTAACAACAACTGAACCATTCCCACAAGTACTAAATTATTTGGCTCACCAATCAGCTGGAATAGTTTCAGAAGAACAAGTGACAGCAATTAATACGTATGATGTTGAGTCATATGATGTGAACAAAGACATTGCCTATGGGGACCAAACAACTGTTACAAAAGGAAGTAAGTATGATAACCAATTGTATGCAAGTGGTCCATACATCTTAGTTGAAAAAGATGATTATGAAGCAAACTTTGTAAGAAACCCTGGATATATGGCAGATACGGATCATGCACCTCAAATTGATCATGTAACGATGAGCTTTATTAGGGACGATGATAGTAAACTTGCAGCATTAAGAAATAGTGAAATTCATATTTTCTATGGTGTTCCACAAACAAAATTTGATGTAGTGGATAACGATGACGCATTAACTAGACAAAGTATTCCAAGTAACTCAGTCGTTTATTTACACTTTAATATGGATGACCGTGAAGTTTCTGAAGATGAAGATTTACGTAAATCTATTCTATACTCCATTAACCAACAGGAGTTCATTGATTACTATCATGGGAACGCAGAAAAAGCTATTTCAACTCTTAGTCCATTAGTGGATACTGAAAATGAACTTACTGCAGATCCTGCTAAAGTAGAAGAGTTTTACCAAAAATATGAAGAGAAATAAATGTTTCAGAAAAAAAGATGGGCATGTGAGCCCATCTTTTTTTATTCAATCAATTAATTTTATTATATGATAAGTCGTTAACTTATATTACTAATCGTTATTTTAGTGGTAACACACGAATTGTTAAAACAAATAAGTGCATTCATTAGTGGTATGGTTACCCCATCAATGAAATAATATTTCATTTTATAATTTATATATTGACATATTGGTACATTGTTCTTATACTAAAAAGAAAACGCTTTCTTATGAATGCTTTAAATTTCATTAAAGTATGCAAATATAAATGTGGGAGATAAAAGAATGGTTAATGTTTATGGAGGGTTAACAAAATTAAAGCAAATGCTGAGTAGCTTGCCACCTTCTGAAAGAAAGATTGCACAATTCATGATTGATCATCCAGAAAAATCTACTATGTTTACGGCTACAAAGCTTGCCCAAGCCAGTGGAACGAGTAGTGCTGCGGTCATAAGGTTGTGTAAATCATTAGGGTTTAAAAGTTTTCAAGAATTAAAAATAAGTGTGGCGGTAGATATAAAACAAGAGGTATCAAGTGGTTACAGGGATGTAACACCAAATGAAAGTTTTAAAGATATTATTGATAAAGTTACAAACAATACAATTCAAACCTTAAGCGAAACAGTACATGTGATTGACGTGGAAGATTTGCATCGTGCTGTAGATGTATTGAAAAATGCAAAAAGTATATCTTTTATTGGATTTGGTGCATCATATATCGCCGCAATGGATGCAGAACAAAAATTCCTGCGTATAAATAAGAATGCTCAATCATTTTCAGATGTTCACATGGCAGCAATGACTATAGCGAATAAAGGTCCAGAAGATGTCATTGTAGGTATATCTTTCTCTGGCAGAACGAAAGAGGTAGAGCAACTACTGACACTTGGCAATGATAAAAACTGTAAGACGATAAGTATAACAAAATTAGGAAAGTCAATTGTTTCTAAGAGAGCAAATATTTCATTACATACTTCATCAGCAAAAGAAGCGCCTTATAGAAGTGGAGCTACTTCCTCAAGAATAGCGTTACTACATATGATCGATATTTTATTAATGTGTCTTGTCTCAGAAGAATATGAACAAACAGTGCAACATATTGATGACACGAGAGAAGCCATAGCAACGTTTTTTCCTAATTAAAAACTTAAGATAAGCGCACGAATGTAAATATAAATAGATGAGAGGTAGCAATTAAAAATGACATTATTTACGTTAACAACAGAGGAACGAAATCATCGATCAATGAAACTAGATCAAATGACTACTGAAGAAATAGTTACCTTAATGAACGAAGAAGATCAAAAAGTAGCACAAGCAGTTAAAGAAGTGTTACCTAGGATTACAGAAGCAGTGGATATGATTTATGAATCCCTAACAAATGGTGGAAGAATGTTTTATGTAGGAGCCGGAACGAGTGGACGACTTGGGATTCTTGATGCTTCGGAATGTCCGCCAACTTTCATGACAGAACCTGAACTTGTTCAAGCCGTTATGGCTGGTGGGGAAAAAGCATTTATGAGTGCAGTTGAACAGTGTGAGGATGAGGAGAAACAAGGTGAGGAGGATATAATCTCAAGAAAAATTACAAAAAAGGATATCGTTGTAGGAATTACGGCTAGTGGAAGGACACCGTATCCAATTGGGGCGGTAAAATACGCTAAATCTATTGGTGCACGTACGATTGGTATTGCATGTAATGCTTCTTCTGAGATTGGCCATTCAGTTGATTGTATGATTGAAGCGGTGGTAGGGCCTGAAGTGTTAACGGGTTCTACACGAATGAAAGCTGCAACGGCTCAAAAGTTCATATTGAATATGCTGAGTACAGCTTCCATGGTGAAAATGGGCAAAGTTCATGAAAACTTAATGGTCGATGTGCATGCTACAAATTATAAGCTACAAGAAAGAGCTAAAAAAATTGTTATGGACGCGACAAGTGTTTCATATGAAGAAGCAAGTAAGCTTCTGGAAGAAACAAGTTTCCGGGTAAAACCAGCCATTGTCATGACGTTTTCTAATTCACCATTGCAAAAGGTTGAAAAAGCATTAAAAATACATAATGGGTATGTTCGTGAGGCCGTTATAGCATTACTCAATGGAGAAATAGACTAAATATCATTACGTAATGATGGAGGTTAATGATGGAAAAATTACTTCGCACATATATTCAGAAACACATTGAAAAAGGATTTTTCACTGGAGCGATTTGTTCAGTGTACCATCAGGGTAATGTAATAGCGGAGTGCGCACTAGGTAATCGAATCGAAGTAGAAAAAGAATCTTTAATGATGAATAAATCAACCATAGCGGATTTAGCTTCTGTAACAAAAGTTTATACCTCGACACTAGTGTTAAGATTAGTCTCTGAGGGAAAATTTAATCTTCAGACCAAGATTACTTCACTACTTCCGGAAATAGAATATTACCAACAATTGAAGAAAAAAATGAAAGATATTACTGTCTATCATTTATTAACACATTCTAGTGGAATACAAGCATGGTATCCATTTTATAGCGTACAAAATTCAGATTTTTATAACATATTGAACACACATATACATATTAATGGAACAAACAAAAAAGTGGAATATAGTGACGTTAATTATATGATTTTAGGGAAAATAATTGAATCCATAACTGGGCTTACATTAGATAAAGCAATTGAAAAAAAGGTAAAAGAGCCCCTTGAAATGAAATCGCTATCATATGGACCTGTTTCTTCTGCAAATGTTTTAGCGACAGAATGGGGTAATAAAATAGAAAAGAAAATGTGTCATAAAAGAGATCTTGAGTTTGAAGGGTGGCGTTCTGAAAAAACGCCTATATTTGGCGAAGTGAATGATGGGAATTGTCATTATTATTTTAAAGGTGTCTCAGGTCATGCAGGATTATTTGGTTCTGTTAAAGATGTTATTCGTCTAGGTAAACTTTATATTGAGGGGGGTGAATGGAATAACAAAACGTATATTAACAAAGAACTCATTCACCAAAGTATGGAAGCAAACGAAGGAAATAGAGGTCTTGGTTGGGAAATAGGTTCTATTTTTCCAGAAGGAGTCGGACACACTGGTTTTACTGGAACTTCCCTATGGGTTGTTCCAGAGAGACAACTTGTTGTGGGGTTATTAACGAATCGTTTACACGTAGAGAATCCGATATCTATTCAAAAATTTCGTTTACATCTTCATGAGTTAATTATAAAAGAGCTTGATCAATGAGAGGGGAAGAAAAAATGAAAAAGAAATTGTTAATTACAGTAACAGCAATTCTTATGATGGTCTTTACTGCTTGTTCATCAGGGAAAGATGATTCTACATCAAATAAAGGTGGAGAAAATGCAGGAAGTGGTGAAACAACATTACTCATCGCTGCTGACCAAGATCCTTCAGGGTTAGATCCACATACTACAACAGCACACTCGTCCCATCGTATCATGGGGAAAATTTATGAAGGATTGCTTGATTTAGATGAGGACCGAAACTTTGTAGGTCAACTTGCAGAAGATTGGGAGCAAGTAGATGATACGACTTATACGTTTAAATTGCGTGAAAATGTAATATTCCATAATGGACGAGAAATGACAGCTGATGACGTTAAATATAGTTTCGAGCGCATATTAGATCCTGATACTGGTGCTATTTCACGTTCGTATTTTGATGTAGTTGAGGAAATTAATGTCCTAGATACGTATGAAATAGAATTTAAACTTAGTAAACCTTATGCACCTTTCTTATCTTATGTCGCTTCAGGAGCGAATGCAGCAATTATTCCGGAAGAAGAAGTAGAAGAACACGGAAATTTAGATCAAGTAGCTGTAGGAACAGGTCCGTTTAAGTTTGAAGAAATGGTTCCAGATACACATGTAAAATTAAAGAAAAATGAAGATTATTACATTGAAGGCAAGCCTGTTATTGAAGAATTACATTACTTAACGATTGTAGATGAGTCATCACGATTAGCTGCAATTCGTACAGGAGAAGTTCATTTAACAACAGTAACACCTGATTCTGTTTCACTTGTTGAGAATGATGATAATTTAAATGTTATCACGTATGACGCACTTGAATATTCTTATTTAGGCTTTAACGTAACTCGTGATAAGTTAGATGATCAAAAGGTTCGTGAAGCAATTAGTCTAGCAATCGATCGTCAGGAAATTATTGATACAGTAATGAATGGAGAGGCGGAATTATCAGGTCCTGTTCCACCTTCTTTTGGAGACTGGCCAATTGATGTTGCTGATTTAGATATGTATAAACCAGATGTAGAAAAAGCAAAAAGTTTACTAAGTGAAGCTGGAGCAGAAGGATTGGAATTAGAAATGGGTGTTCCTTCTACGGAAGCATTACTAGTATCATCCGCCCAAATTATTGAACAGCAATTAGCAAATGTCGGAATTCAAGCGAAGATTGTTCAGCTTGAATGGGGAGAGTACATTGACGCTTGGAACGAGAATAAATATGATATGCTTGTTGGTTTAAACGGGCCTGGTAGAGATCCAGATCGATCCCTAGGTTTCTTCTTTTCTTCAGAAGGGTCTGCTAATGTTTGGGGTTATGAAAGTGAAGAATATGATGCGTTGATTGAAGATGGTCTTGTAGAGTCTGATGAAGATAAGAGAAAAGAGATTTATGATGAGGCTCAAGAATATATCATCAATGATGCTCCAAATTTATTCATTTATATGCCGAAAAGTTACATTGTAGTTCGAGAGAATATTAGTGACTACAATCCTGTTCCGCATAACACTGAAGACTTTTTAGATATAACAATTGATTGATAAATTGATAGGAAAGGCAAGAGCCTTTCCTATCTCTCATGAATTCTTATTATACAATATCCTTAAGTTTGGATAAGAGGAAGTGATGTATGTGTTGTCATATATTGTAAGACGTGTTGCTTCAATTATCCCAGTGTTAATTGGGATATCCATTTTAATATTTCTTATTATGCAAGTTATTCCTGGAGATATTGTTAGTATCTTGCTTGGAACAGAAGCTACACCAGAATTAAAAGAGCAAATGCGTGAGGAGTTTGGTTATAATCTTCCTTTATATCAACAATACTGGAATTGGATTTCAGGGGTTGTGGTAGGAGATTTTGGTCATTCACTTCGAACAGGAGCAGCTGTATTACCAGAAATATTAAGTCGATTTACATTAACTTTAGAATTAACAATTTTTGCATCCGTAATTGCTTGGATCATATCGATTCCACTTGGTGTCATTGCTGCAGTTCGACGTAATAAAGGAAGCGATATAGGAATCAGAGTGATCTCTCTTCTCGGTGTATCCGTTCCAAACTTTGCATTAGCTACCATAATAATATTGGTACTGTCTCTTCAGTTTAATTATTTCCCGCCAGTAGGGTATGTAGGATTGTTTGAGGATCCTATTCGAAATTTAGAAAGATTATTGATCCCTGCACTTGTTTTAGGAGCTTCTATGGCAGGTTCTATCATGCGAATGACACGTTCATCCGTTTTGGAAGTTTTAGAGCAAGATTACATCCGAACTGCTCGAGCAAAAGGGATTCGTGAACATTTTGTGATTTATCGACATGCATTTAGAAACGCCCTAATTCCAGTACTTACTGTTATTGGAATGCAAATCGGATTTTTACTAGGTGGAACAGTAATTGTAGAACAAATATTTTCATTACCTGGTTTGGGGCAGTATGTTTTGACAGGAATTATGCAACGAGATATCCCAGTGGTACAAGGAAGTATTCTATTTATTGCAAGTATGTTTGTATTTGTAAATTTATTAGTTGATATTTTATATGGATTTTTAAACCCACGAATCTCATATGATTAATAAGAAAGATTGTAAAACACGAACGTATTATTATGTGGATTTTGTTTCCACCTATTCTACAGAAAACGTAAAAAAATGAAATGAGTGATAGAATGGGAGCTTTTTTTCGGAGGTTACGTAAAGATAAAGTAGGATTAATTGGATTTATCGGAGTTATGCTAATTGTATTTATTGGGTTATTTGCTCCCTTAATTGCAACACATAGCCCAACAGAAATGTTTAACGAATATCGACTCCAGTCTCCAAATAGTGAGTTTTGGTTGGGGACAGATGATTTAGGAAGAGATATATTTAGTCGATTGATTTATGGGGCTCGGGTCTCATTAATGGTAGGTATCATAGCTGTAGGCATCGGCGCAGGAATAGGTCTAGCATGTGGACTTATCGCTGGTTTTTTTCAAGGTAGAATTGACAATATCATTATGCGAATCATGGATGTCTTATTTGCATTTCCAGACCTGTTATTGGCTCTTGCGATCGTTGCTATTTTAGGGCCTAATTTAAAAAATACAATGATTGCTATTGGTATAGTTTTTATTCCAGTATTTACACGGCTTGTTCGTTCATCAGTTATTACCGTAAAAGAAATGGATTACATATCAAATGCTCAATCAATCGGGGCTTCAAATAAACGTGTTATTGTAAAACATATTTTGCCAAATATTTTAGCGCCATTTTTAGTACAAACCACTCTTGCTTTGTCTTCGGCAATTTTGGCGGAAGCTTCATTAAGTTTTTTAGGTCTTGGAATTCAACCACCTGACCCGTCATGGGGATCAATGTTAAATTCGAGTAGGAGATTTATGGAATTGGCACCGTGGACAGCGATTTTTCCGGCAATATTTATTGTCTTTACAATATTATGCTTTAATTTGCTAGGGGATAGTTTAAGGGATTTGCTCGATCCACGTTTACGTAAGAAATAATTGATAGAACAGGAGAATCCTATGCGTATTAGAGAAATTCAACTAGAAGATGCACAACGTTTTTTAGAACTATGCATGAGAGCAGATGGGGAGAGCGAGTTTTTACTCTATGAAAAAAATGAAAGGCCAACTACTGAAGAGGAGCAACGTCAAAGTATCCAGTCTTTTAAAGATTCTATTAATAGCACGATTTTTGTTGTTGAAGACGATTATCAACTTGTAGGATACTTGTTAGCGAGAGGTGGATCAGCAAAAAAGAACCGGCATTCTGTATATATTGTCATTGCTATTTTACAATCACATATTGGGAAAGGGCTAGGCACTTTGCTTTTTAAGAAATTAGAGGAATGGGCGCGTGAAAAAGGTATTCATAGACTGGAATTAGGTGTAATGGAGCCAAATGTGCATGCAATTTCTTTATATAAAAAGATGGGATTTGAAATAGAAGGTAAAAAAAGAAATGTTTTTCGTATGAATGATGCATATATAGATGAATATATGATGGCCAAGTTACTTGATTACTAAGGAGTGGGAAAATGAAAACATTAGGAATAGGGTTAATGTCCGGGACTTCTTTAGACGGGGTGGATGCGGCTCTCGTTGAGATTGGAAATCATCAAACGAATGTGAAATTGAAACATGCTATTTCAGTTTCATACGAACCTGAGGTGCGCCAACTACTACTAGATATTTGTGATATTCGAACAGCGACCATTGATAAAATTTGTCAATTAAATGCTTATGTTGCAGTGCATTTTGCAAACGTTGTTCATAAACTACTTATGGAGGCAAAAGTATCAAAAAAAGATGTTTCTTTCATTAGTTCACATGGGCAAACAATTTATCATATTCCGGAAAGTACTGGAACAAATAGTTGGGAAAATGCGGGCACGCTGCAGATTGGAGATATTTCATACTTATCCGAACTTACAAACTTACCAGTAATAGGTGATTTTAGACCAGCAGATATGGCTGCAGGGGGACAAGGTGCTCCTCTTGTTTCATATGTTGATTACATACTGTTCACTCATCATCAAAAGAATCGAGTAGCCCAAAATATTGGTGGAATTGGGAATGTGACTTACCTTAGGGCAGGTGGTAAGAAAGAAGACGTTATTTCTTTTGACACTGGTCCAGGAAATATGGTCATTGATGCATGTATTCGCAAGATGACAAATGGTGATAAAACCTATGATGAGGATGGAAAAATTGCTAGCCAAGGAACGATAGACTCACAATTGATCGCTGAATTAATGGAGCATTCATATCTTTATAAAAAGTATCCTAAAACTACTGGGCGTGAAGATTTTGGTGAACAATTTCTAGAAAGAGTTTGGGAAAAGGCTCAGGAAAAGAAGCTTTCTCATAATGATTTAATAGCAACTATCACAGATTGGACTGCTAAAACAATTGCAGAGAGTTATCTAGAAATCGAGCAAAATGAAAACATTCAAATTGATGAAGCTATCATTAGCGGTGGTGGCGCTCACAATACATATTTATTAGCTTCTATCCAAAAATATGTGCCGCATATTCAAGTGAAAACATCAAATGAACTAGGAATAGATATAGACCAAAAAGAGGCTATAGCATTTGTTATGTTAGGATATGATTGCATAAATGGGGTATACAATAACTTACCTTCTGCAACAGGTGCTAGCCATGAAGTGATTATGGGTAAAATATCCTGCACCCAACCAGAGTCATATGAAAAAGTTATCCAATTGATTCAAAATCGTAAAGACTTAGAGTGAGGAGAGTCTCAATGGAGAAACAACCATTATTAAACGTATCAAATTTAAAAACATATTTTCACGTAGAAGATAGCACCTTTAAAGCAGTTGATGGTGTTACTTTTCATGTCGATGATGGAGAAATTGTTGCAATTGTAGGAGAATCCGGCTCAGGTAAAAGTATGACATCTTTATCAGTAATGGGTCTTATACAAGAACCAGGGAAAATTGAGCAAGGGTCCATTCAATTTCGCGGTAAAGAACTTACGAAGTTAAGTAATAAAGATATGGGGAACATTCGTGGAAATGATATTGCGATGATTTTCCAGGAACCAATGAGTTCACTGAACCCTGTATTTACAGTAGGATATCAAATTACTGAAGCGTTAAGAAAACATAAAAAAATTACAAAGAAAGAAGGGTTTCAGAGGTCCGTCGAACTTTTAGAACTTGTCGGGTTTGCACGGCCGAAAGATATTGCGAATAGTTACCCACATCAATTATCAGGTGGTATGAGACAAAGGGCAATGATTGCTATGGCTATGTCTTGTAACCCTCAGTTATTAATTGCAGATGAACCAACAACTGCTTTAGACGTGACAATTCAAGCCCAAATTTTAGAAGTAATGCTAGATGTACAAAAGGAATTTAATTCAGCGATTTTATTAATAACTCACGATTTAGGTGTCGTTGCAGAAACTGCACACCGTGTACTTGTAATGTATGGAGGACAAATTATTGAAGAGGCATCTGTAGAACAAGTTTTTGATAATCCACGTCATCCTTATACACAAGGATTAATCAAAAGCATACCTAAAATCGATGAGGAAGTGGAACGTTTGGAACAAATTACGGGAACTGTTCCATCATCTGATGAATTTCCAACAGGTTGTAGGTTTGCACCGCGGTGTGAATTCGCTACGGAAAGGTGTAAAGAAGATCCAATTCCACATGTGAAAATAAATGAGGGCCATTATGCTAAGTGCATACTTTACGATGACTCCATAATAGAACAGGGGGATACAAAGAATGAACAATCAAAATGAAAAAATGAATAAGGATGAAAAACAATACAATACTAACTCCCCCATTGTAGAGGTTAAGAATGTCAAAAAGTATTTTCCAGTAAAAAGTGGTGTATTTAAACGGAAAAAAGATTTTGTAAAAGCTGTTGATGATATTTCTTTTTCTATTCATCATGGTGAGACTTTTGGTATCGTGGGTGAATCAGGATCTGGTAAATCAACTTTAGGTAGAACGATATTACGTTTAAATGAACCGACAGACGGAAAGATATTTTATGATGGGGAAGACATCTCCCATATTAAACAACATGATATGCGAGACTATAGAAGACATATGCAAATGGTATTTCAAGATCCTTTTTCTTCATTAAATCCTCGTATGCGGGTAGGGGAATTAATTGAAGAGCCAATGATTATACATCAGTATGGAGATTCTAGTACACGTAAAAAGCGCATTCAAAACTTGCTCGAAACAGTTGGATTACCAGCAGGGGCTGCTGAAAAATTTCCACACGAATTTTCTGGTGGTCAAAGACAACGTATTGGAATCGCACGTTCATTGGCTATCCAACCGAAATTCATAATTGCTGACGAACCTGTATCTGCATTGGATGTTTCGATTCAATCACAAATACTTAATCTAATTAGTGATTTACAAGAAGAATTCAACTTAACCTATTTATTTATAGCACATGATTTGAGTGTGGTAAAACATATTAGTGATCGTGTAGGAGTTATGTATTTAGGTAAAATGATGGAATTATCACCTAAAAGAAGCTTGTTTAATAATCCATTACATCCTTATACACGATCACTCTTATCAGCGGTACCAATCCCAGATCCACACGCAAAGCGTGAACGAATTATTTTAAAAGGTGATATTCCTAGTCCAGTAAATCCTCCTTCCGGTTGTGTGTTTCGCACGCGTTGCCCGATGGCTTTTGAACGTTGCGCAACTGAAATTCCAGAAATGAATAAAGTAGAGGAAGGGCATTATGTTGCATGCCATTTATACGATAAATAGTATGAGAAGGAGCCCAACGAATGCGTGAATTATTTATTTATAATGTAAATGTATTTACAGAAAACGGTTGGATAAATAATGGGGCGATTTGGATTGAGAATGATAAAATAAAAGAGATCATCCAAGGGCAGCAAGCACTTCATTTTTTAAGTGAAGACTGTTTAATAATGGATGGTGAAAATCTAAGAGCAATTCCAGGATTTATTGATTCTCATATCCATGGTGCAAGTGGATATGATGTGATGGATGGTACAAATAAAGCACTATCTACTATTGCGTCAGTACTACCTCAAGAAGGGACAACTCGTTTTTTAGCAACAACAATGACTGCATCAACAAATGATATGAATCAAGTTTTAAAAACAATCGGTTCCTATGAACATACTGCGGGCGAAGCGTATTTGGAAGGTGTTCATGTAGAAGGACCCTTTATTGCGAAAGAACGTGCTGGTGCTCAACCTGTTGAGACAATCGTACCGCCAGATCCCAACCTACTTACATATTGGCAGGAAGTTTCACAAAGTAAAATTAAAACAATTACAATTGCACCTGAATTAGACGATAATTTTTCATGTATTAAAAGGGCAGTTGATTTGGGAATTAATGTTTCTGCAGGACATACTAATGCTACTTATGAGGTTATGAAACAAGCGGTGAAAAAGGGATTAACCCAAGTGACTCATTTATGCAATGCTATGCCGAGTATTCATCATCGTGATGTTGGGGTTATTGGAGCGGTGTGTAAATTAGAGTCCCTGTTTGCTGAGTTAATTGTAGATGGAATTCATGTATCTAATGATATGATTGAATTACTAGTTCAACTGATTGATATTGAACAAATCATATTAATTACAGATGGGATGAGGGCAAAGTATATGCGTCCTGGTATATATGATTTAGGAGGACAGTCTGTTCAGGTTACAGAATCAAGTGAAGCTAGATTGCCAACAGGCTCCTTGGCAGGAAGTATTGTAAAGATGAATGAAGCGGCTAAAAGAATGTCAGAAATTAAGGGAGTTTCATGGGAAGATGTCATAAAAATGACTTCATATAACCCTTCGATCCAATTAGGCATTGCCGATAAAACAGGAACTCTTCGAGAAGGAAAAATTGCGGATATTATTTTAGTAGATCATACATTTGAAGTATACACAACCATCTGTCAGGGATATATTGCTCATAATAAGCTCGATATAAACAGAACTTTATCTAATGAATAAATTGGATAAGGTTCTTTTCAATAGTAATGTTCCTCTAAGTTTGCTACTATAGATATAACAAATACTGAATAGCGGTTCATTTTTCATCGAAAATGTGAACGCTTACATACATGTGAGGAGTGTTTATATGAAAGGGAAAGTTGTTATTGTGACAGGTGGCTCTAGTGGAATGGGTAAAGCAATGGCTTCACGCTTTGCGAAGGATGGCGCACACGTGATGATTACTGGAAGGGACGAAGAACGATTGGAAGAAGGGAAAAAGGACATCGAAGAGCATTCTACAGGTTCAGTGTATACGATTGCAATGGATGTACGTAAACCAGAAGATGTGGAGCGCATGGTTCAGGATACCTTAGAAAGATATGGTACAATCGATCATCTCGTCAATAATGCAGCTGGGAACTTTGTTGTAGAAACGAAGGATTTATCGGTAAACGGTTGGAATGCCGTCATTGATATTGTGCTCAATGGAACTTTCTATTGCACCCGGGCGGTAGGAAATTACTGGATTCAAGAAAAGAAAAAAGGGTCCATTTTAAATATGGTTGCCACCTATGCATGGGATGCTGGTGTGGGGGTAGCTCATAGCGCGGCAGCAAAAGCAGGTGTCTTGAGCCTCACGCGAACCCTTGCTGTGGAATGGGGGAGACAGTACGGAATTCGCTCCAACGCTATTGCTCCAGGTCCTATTGAGCGAACGGGAGGATCCGAAAAGCTAATGTTATCTGAAGAAGCTGCCAAGCGAACGAAAGCATCAATACCATTAGGAAGATTTGGAACACCGGAAGAAATTGCTGGTCTGGCTGCATTTTTATTATCGGATGAAGCGGCATATATGAATGGAGAAGTCGTTACAATGGATGGTGGTCAGTGGTTAAATGATTCACCTTTTTAATGAATGATACAATAAAAATCCTTGTTATGATACACGATAACAAGGATTTTTATGTTAAAATTCATGTTTTTTTTCTGCTAGTACAGCTAGTTGATCACCTTTTGCAAGAGCTAATCTTGTCATTTGTGTAATGAATTCAATAGTTCCATTTTTTCGTTTAACGAATAAAGGTGTAGCCTCTTCATCAAGCATATCTTTTGTATATTGTTTATCCATTTCAATAGGGATCACCTTTATTTCGAAAGTCGTATTGATTTTACGGTTTAATTCTGTAAAGACTGCTTTCTCATCAAATAATAAATGGGTCCGTGATGCAACGGATAAATCATTACTGTTTAAATTCGCTTCTGCGGGAGACGGAATTGAAAATGTGTTGTTAAATCCGAACTCTGGAGCAAATGATTGGGTGACTAAAGTGTTGTATGAAGCATCAATTGTCATGGCTAACATTTGATTATATGGTGTCAAATCTGCTTCAAATCGAGCATGCTCACCAAGGATTTCTCCTTTATGGGTGTTAATCCCTTGTTGAATCGAAGGGCGTAATCGTCCACGAGATGAATCAACGATTAATACAGACGCTCCTAAATCTTTTAATGTTTTTGCAAGTGCGGTGGAAAAGCTACTTGCTCCGATGATGACGACACCTTCTGCATCTTGGTTGGATAAACCAAGTTTTTTTGCAAGAGGCCCTAGAGTAAATCCATGGACACAAACTGTAATAAATACGAGTGCAAAGGTAAGAGCTGTTAACACTTCTGCATCTTTGTATCCGTCATCTGTTAAAATAGACGCGAAATATCCTGCGACTGTTAGTGCAACAATTCCTCTTGGAGCAATCCAACCAATTAATGTTTTTTCCCGGTTGGTTAATTCGGTTCCAATGGTTGGGAGCCAAATGGATATTGGTCTAACAAGGAATAACATAACGATTACGAAGGCAAGAATCTCCCAAGAAAATATTTGTGAAATCGTTGTACGAGATAAAGATGCCGTTAGTAGGATAAACACGGTTGACGTTAACATGACAGATATTCCTTCGACGAAATGATGGATATTGCCAACAGACGATACTCGTTTACGTGCCCATCCGATGGTAAGTCCCATAACTGTAACCGCAAGCATTCCTGTTTCATGCATAATTAATTCAGCAAGTGTGAAACAAAGGAGCACAAACACTAAAATAATTGGTGATTTTAAAAACTCTGGGAACATTCCCTTTTTAGCCATAAAGCTAATTCCAAGTCCAATCACAAGTCCTAATAAGCCAGCTAATATCGCTGAAATGAAGAAGGTTAATAAATAATCAGGACCTAATTCTGCACGAGTTATCACTTTAATGACCTCATAAGCAAAAAGAGCAAGAAGTGGTCCGGCAGGGTCTACAATGATACCTTCCCATTTTAAAACTGCAGCTGTACGTGGTTGTAATTTTGCATTTCGAAGTAACGGTATGATAACGGTTGGTCCTGTTACAACGAATAGTCCACCGATGATGAAGGAAACTTCTAAACTTAATCCAGCAATGTAATGAGCGGATAGAGACCCTAAAATCCAGGCAATAAATGCTCCAAAGGTAATAATTCGAAAAACAGATTTAGAAACATCTTTAATTTCACGAATGTCTAAACTCGAACTACCTTCAAATAAAATGATCGCAACTGCTAGTGATATTAAAGGGCTATATAATTGACCCAATGCTTCTCCGGGATTGACCAAGCCAATCACAGGTCCAATGATTAATCCGACAATGGACATGATGACTATGGAAGGCCATTGAATTCGCCAAGCGAACCACTGAGAGAAAATTCCAAGTGCTAATACTGCTACAATAATTACAAGTTCAATATTTTCCATGTTTCACCTCACAAGAAAAAAGTATCCCGTTTACTATACCATTTCCTATATAAAAATAAACCCATTTAAGGGTTTATGTTAAGAAAAATCTTATGAACAGTGTGTTAATCATCTACAACCGAAAAAGGAGCAGCAATAGTGTCTTGTAACCCATACGGATTTCCGTGTAATTGTTTCACAAATCGATATGAGCCATTTGGAAAAGTAGATGTATCTACTGTAAATGATGAATGATCTCCCGGATATAAAATATAAGCAATATCTTTCACCATGTTTTGATAAGGAACAATGAGCCACTTGCCATCAATCAATTGTTCAATGGAAAAGTCCTCACCAGTAGTTAAGGTAGTCGGTCCATAATTCGTTAAGACGAAAGTGAGTATCTGATCTTCCTTTTCATCTAATTCAATCGATGCATTTAATGAGTTTTCCGGAACATACATATACGAAATCAGTGTATCTTCAATTGTATCCTCATGGATGACTTCTAAACTAACTCGGTAGAGACGATTCATTGTAGCTGGAACAAAACCTTCATATAGAATAAAGTCATCTTCAATTTCCGATACAAACTCTTCTTTTTCAATTATTGGTTCCTCACATTGATGTTCATCTGTACATGGACGAATTTGTACCCGCACATTGCGAGCTAATTCATTGTTTTCATCTGAAGTATGGATGAGTCCAATTTCGATAAATGATCCAGCTTCAACGACACCACTTGGAATCGTGTATCCAAATCTGCCTTCTCCATCTGTCATAATCCATTTTCCAGTAGGGGTTTCTCCGTCTGAAAAATAAGTAGGGTCATTAATTTCAAGAGGAAAATCAGTCGGTAAATCCTCAATATTAGTTGGGGACCCTACGGATGAGGAAAGATCTTTATATGTGGATTGTTCAATTGGTTCTTCATACGCGTTTTCAGTTAATATATCTTCGGCAGGATTTTCTTCAATAGATTGACAGCCGATTAAACTTAGACAACATAATGTTCCTATTAGAAAAGATAGGAGTTTGTGAAATTCGAACATTCATTGTTCCCCCTTTAAAAATGAGCCACATTGTTTGAAAAAATCATGGTTTAAAGATATTTTCTAAATTCGTATATTCTCGTTGGATTTTTAAGTTTTCAATAGCGTTGTTGAAATGGTTTTGAATCGTTTCTATTAAAGGTTTTTCATTTTCTTCTTTTAGCAGTTGAATGATGTCTTGGTGTTCTTTGTAGCCATAAGGCTGGGAAGCAGTTTCTTCTAAGAAACGATCAAATAACATTAAGTATGCCGACGTTCGTTGAATAAGTGTTTCAATAAATTCAATTAAAAATATGTTGTTACACTTTTTTGTAAGGGCTATATGAAACGCAGCATTAATCTCAACATATGCTTCAAAATTTTGTTCCTTTAAGGCGTTTTTTTCTTTAGAAATCAATAATTCCATGGATGCAAAATCTTCTGTTGTAAATTGACCAATGGAATCTCTTACAGCCATAATCTCTAAATCTTTTCGCAGCTCGTATGCTTGCACAACCTCTTCGCGGGTCGGGTTAATGACAAATGCACCACGATTAGGAATCATTTCAACTAAGCCTTCATCAGCTAGTAACTGAATCGCACTTCGAATAGGAGTCCTACTTACGTTTAGATGAGCTGAAATCGTATGTTCAACAAGCTGGCTTCCGGGAGAGAGTTGTTTTGTTAAAATGGCTTTTTTTAATGTGTTATATACGTTCTGTTTAATGGATTCTTTTTCTGCCAATGGAAAAACCTTCTTTCCTTTGTAAATAATCACGTTACACAACTTTCCTATAGTATATATGTATTTATAAGTGAAAGAAAGAAAAATTGACAATACCTACCTTTAGACGGTACTATTTACATATATTGTAGTACAATTTTGAAGCACAATAAGGAATCCGTAAATAAATGAATGCAAACGTAGAGGGAAGAGGAGGAATCATCATGAAAGTTGCTGTATTAGGAACAGGCATGATTGGTGGCACAGTTGTTAAAGAATTAACGAATCATCCGTCCATTGAATGTATATATGTGGTAGATGGAGTTCAAGAAAGTATTGACCGATGCATAGATAAAGCGGGCAGTTCACACGTCATTGGTAAAATAGCAGTAATTAATGGAAAAGATGATATGTATCAAGTGCTTACGGAAATAGAAGCAGATATAGCTGTTGCATGTCTTCCACATGCCCTAAGCTTACCGACGATAGAAGCGGCTATTGATGCCACATGTCATATTGTGGATTTAGTCGGATCGTTATTTGAAGAGAAGAAAGCATTGCATAAAAAGGCAGAGGAAGCGGGTGTATTAATTGTACCGGGTTGCGGAGTTGCTCCGGGAATAACAAACTTTTTAGCTGCTCGAGGCGTTGAATTGCTAGATGAAACAGATGAGGTTGTTATGATCTGCGGAGGCATTCCGAAAGATCCCCTTCCTCCACTTTGGTACCAAATTGTCTTCCGATTAGAAAGCCTTATGGGATTATATACGCGGCCTGCATTGGCAGCAGAGAATGGGGAACTTGTTCATTTAAAACCATTATCAGGCTTAGAACAAATGACATTTCCTGAACCTGTTGGAGCATGTGAAGCGGTCATAACAGACGCTCATAGTACAGCATATACACTTAAAGACAAAGCTAAAAAAGTGTATGAGAAGACGGTCCGCTATAAAGGACATTGGGAGAAGATGGGCGTTCTTGCAGAGCTAGGATTCTTTTCAGAGGAGAAGATTGATGTAGAGGGCACACTTATTTCTCCAATGAAAATGACTGAAAAAATAGTAGAGCCTCATTTAAGAGGAGATTCGAATAAAGATATTACTGCACTACGGGTAACCACTGCAGGAAAGAAAGATGGAAAGAGATTGACTCATATTTGGGAAATGGTAGATCATTATGATGAGATGAGAGATATTACATCGATGGCTAAAACAACTGCAATGCCAGCAGTTTTAGTTGCTGAAAGAATTATCAATGGAGAAATACAAAACACTGGAGTGATTCCAGTGGAAGAAATCATTATAGGTGAACAATTTGATCCATTTATAAAGGATTTACAAAAGAAAGGTATTCACATATCTTATCGTACAGATGAATAACATATACGTGCTATCAGAGAACCTATCATTCTTGAGAATTGATAGGTTTTTTGAGGTGGACTTTGAATAAAATGAACGCGGTATGAAAAAAAGATATATTAAATTACAATAAACATTCATTCGCTTTTTAAATATGGGCTACATCTGTTATAATAAAAACGATTACATATATTTTGAATGAAGTATACCGAATTGTTTGGAGGGCAGATACAATGTCAAATATAACTAGAGACTTTTTCATGAATTTATCAGAAAATAAGTTATTAAATGCAGGAGCACAAAAATGGGGGTTACGTCTAGGTGCAAATAAAGTTGTTGCAGGAGTAACGATTGAGGAAACAATGGAAAGTATTAAAATCTTAAATGCTCAAGGAATTTCTTGTACCATTGATAATTTAGGTGAATTTGTTCATGATCGTAGTGAAGCAACACGAGCTAAAAATCAAATTTTAGCAGTGATTGAAGCAATTCATTCACATGGAGTGGATGCACATATTTCATTAAAACCATCTCAATTAGGACTCGATATCGCTGAAGACTTCTGTTATAAAAATCTATACCAAATTGCTAAAAAAGCTGCTGAATATGACATTTTTATCAATATGGATATGGAAAACTACGCTAGACTACAGCCGTCATTTGATTTACTCGACCAATTGTTAAAGGATTTCGATAACATTGGAACAGTGATTCAATCCTATTTTTATCGTGCTGAAGATGATTTATTCAAATATCAAGATGAACGCCTCCGAATTGTAAAAGGCGCATATAAAGAAGATGCAACCGTTGCATTTCAAGAGAAAGAAGATATCGATCAAAACTTTATTGAGCTCATTGAATGGCATTTATTACATGGAAAGTTTACATCCATTGCTACACATGATCACCACGTGATTGAACATGTAAAACAATTTGTGAAAGATAATAATGTATCTTTAGATAAGTTTGAATTCCAAATGTTATATGGATTTCGTGACGAGATGCAATTAAGTCTTGCAAAAGAAGGGTACAACTTCTGTACATACGTGCCATTCGGAGAAGATTGGTATGGCTATTTTATGCGTCGATTAGCTGAACGTCCGCAAAATATTAACTTAGTAACGAAACAAGTGTTTAACAAAAAGACGAATACTGTACTTGCCGTTGCTTTAGGTGCATTTTTACTTGGTAGATGGTCGAAGAAAAACAAATAAATATTATATGAGGGGTCTTCCACATGGGAGACTCTTTTTTTATGGAAATATACAAAAGCAGTCATTTAATTGACAACGTATGCATATTTGCCTAAACTATTCTTATATTATTCAGAAAATAAAGAGAAAAAGGGAGTGAACCTAGGTTTTTCAGCCTCAACATTAAATAAAAAGGGAGATGTTGTCTGTATATGATAGGTACAATATTAATGATTTTGTATGCATTTCCGTATTTTTGGCTGTTAAATCAAGGATCAGTTGTATTGCTTTTTGTAGCTACTATTCTAGGAATCGGAATTATT
>DATGUV010000005.1:0-3786 GCA_035301025.1 Bacillota bacterium
AATCCGTATTTACAAAGGTTCATATTATTTATTAAAGGAACATGTGGATCGTCTATTTCGTTCTGCAGAAGCTATTAAACTATCATTACCATTTACACATGAAGAAGTAACGCAATTATTAGTGGAATTACTAGAGAAAAATGACATGAAAAATGATGGAAAAGTATATTTACAAGCAACACGTGGTTCTGTAAAACGTGACCACCACTTCCCTGCAAATACGGAAGCAAACTTTTATGCGTATGTGGAAGATCTTCCACGCAATACCGAAGCTCTTAACAATGGTGTAAAAACACTTACGACTAGAGATATTCGCTGGGAAAACTGCTATATTAAAAGTTTAAACTTACTTCCAAACGTAATGGCTAAACAAGAAGCAAAAGAAAAAGGATGCTTTGAAGCTATCCTGCATATTGATGGACTTGTAACTGAATGTAGTTCTTCCAACATTTATCTTGTGAAAAACGAAAAAGTGTATACATTTCCAGCAACAAAACGTATTTTGCATGGATGTGTTCGTATGCGCGTAGAAGAGTTTGCGAAAAACTTAAATATTCCATTTGTAGAAGAAGCTTTTACAGTGGAAGATATCGCTTCAGCTGATGAACTCTTTTTATCAAGTAGTACGACAGAAGTCATGCCTATTGTTGAAGTTGATGGCCAAAAGATTGGTGACGGAACTCCTGGACCAATTACGAAAAAGCTTCATGCTGCATATGAAGAAGATGCACATATTGCACAAGATGACCGCGTGACTCAATTGAATAAATAAATATATGCGTACCAGTTGCTTTGTAGCAATTGGTGCGCTTTTATGTTTTCATTTCTTTTAAGTGAATTTATATAGAACATATACATATTTTAAGGAGGAGCAAATATGACACAAAATAAAAGAGCTTTACAAGATACTGATTTATGTGAAATTCAAGTAGTAAGTGATCCTCAGTTTACACCAGACGGAACAGCTTTTTCATATGTATCTTCTCAGGTCAATAAAAAGAAAGAATATGAAACACGCATTCATACCCATCATTTACAAACAAATGAAACCGTTACATGGACACATGGAAATGAACGAATTTCCAATCAACGATATTCTCCTTGTGGAAAATATTTAACCTTTTTGTCCAACCGAAGTGGTACAAATCAATTATGGAAGATGCCTACTTCTGGCGGTGAAGCGGAACAGATTGTTACTGCGCCTAAAGGTGTATCAAATCCTAAGTGGGCTGATGAGGAAACAATATTCTTCCAAACGTCTACGGAAAATGGTGAAAAGATTCAAGCCTTTGAAGAAGAATCTTCAGAAGAACGCGAACAACGAAAGAAGGACCAACAAATAGAACCAGTCGTAATTACAAAGCTTAAGCATAAATCGGATGCTCGAGGCTTACACGACAATACGTATAGTCATATCTTTTCGTACAATATAAAAACAAACACATATACTCAGCATACATCTGGGGAAATAAACTACCAGATGCAAGATGTTTCAGCAGATGCAAAAAAGATCTTATATACCGCCAATAAAGAAGATGATGTAGACACTTCTCAAAAAACAGACCTATTTATGTTAGATGTGGGTATAAGTGAAACAACAAAGCTATCTCAGGATCAAGGTGCTTTTGGAAATGCTCGTTTCTCACCAGATATGACTAAAGTAGCATGCTTTGGTCATAACTACTCTTTTGACGGTGCAACATTAAGTGAATTATTGATAATCGATCTTGCAACAAAAGAGAAAACGTCATTGACAGACGCTTTGGATATTCAATTAGGAGACGCAATGATTGGTGACATGCGCCTTGGTGTTTCTGAAGTTGGTCCCTATTGGAGCAAAGATGGACAATCCATCAATCTTATTGGAACAGATAAAGGATCCACTCAACTATATAACGTAGATCTTACTGGTGCTATATCGATTTTGTATGATCAAAATAATCACGTGTTCTCTTTTGCCCACCATGAACAAACAGACAAATGGATCATCGGTGTAAGTACACCAACAAATCCAGGTGAATTTTACGCCCTTGAAGATGTTCAACAAGCAACACAAGTGACACACATTCAGAAGGACTTTCTAGATAAGGTTCATGTAGAAAAACCTGAAGAAATCACCATTACGGCTAACGATGGATGGGAAATCCAAGGATGGCTTTTGCGGCCATATGCATTTGATTCAACGAAAAAATACCCGTTTATTTTAGAAGTTCACGGTGGACCTCATGCGATGTATGGAAATACGTTTTTCCATGAAATGCAATTATTAGCTGCAAAAGGGTATGTAGTACTGTATACAAATCCTCGAGGCAGTCATGGATATGGGCAAAAATTTGTAGACGCGGTTCGCTCAGACTATGGTGGTAGCGATTATACAGATTTAATGACAGCTGTGGATACGGCCCTTGAAACCTATGATTTTATTGATGAAGACAGACTCGGTGTAACGGGTGGAAGTTATGGTGGATTTATGACCAACTGGATTGTTGGACATACAGACCGGTTCAAAGCAGCTGTTACACAACGTTCGATTAGTAATTGGATTAGTTTTTACGGTGTCAGCGATATTGGATACTTCTTTACAAAGTGGGAATTAGGACACGGATTTTTAGAAAATCCACAAGCTTTATGGGATTTCTCACCGTTAAAATATGTAAAAGACGTTACAACCCCATTGCTTATTTTACACGGCGAACAAGATTTACGTTGTCCGATTGAACAAGGTGAGCAACTTTTCACCGCTTTAAAACATGGTGGAAAGGACACAGAATTTGTTCGTTTCCCTGGTGCTACCCATGAATTAAGTCGTAGTGGTAATCCAACCCTACGCTTGGAAAGACTCAGACAAATTATTCGCTGGTTTGAAGAATACGTATAAGATCATTACCCAGTATAGAATGTTTCTACACTGGGTATTTTTATGTCTA
This sequence comes from Bacillota bacterium, assembly GCA_035301025.1. Classification (GTDB taxonomy): domain Bacteria; phylum Bacillota; class Bacilli; order Bacillales; family Amphibacillaceae; genus CALAMD01. Next base: position 2,928 of record DATGUV010000005.1, read on the forward strand.
TAACAAGTATGCGTTGACTTCGAGTGACTCAAAAGTGTTAGGATATATCATAGAAAATCTACAGTAACAAACGAGAAGGATATTTGATGCATACCAACATTCATAGCAACACTATTGGAGTCGAAGCACTCTTTTTAGAATTCATAGCAAGAACTATGCTTGCACGAGACGAATTATCCGTAACAATTATAGAAAAAGCCTCTGATGAACACAAAGCATGGGTACCAACACATACGAAATGAAATAAAAACAATGATCGTTTCTTTGATAATGCCTCGGTAAAAAGATCAGCGACCAAAGCATTCTACTCAGTCACTAACCTCCTCTCATCCTCTTATTCTTTTAAGCATCCGATTTTTTCATTCCTTCTAACACTTTTCGTTGCTCCTTGATGATTGCAATTTCCTTTTCATTCACTGTTTGGACTTTGTCTAAATACTCCAATCCTTCCTCTGAACGATTGTTTTCATGAAGTGCTGTAGACAGCGTTATATAAAAAGTATTTTTCGAGTCCCTGTTCTTTGGTTCATGTTGTATGTTTAATAAATGTGTTAATAATTGTTCAGTATCCTCATTTTCTTTATATTCATCCATTACAGCATTAAATTCCTGAATAAATGGTCGGTCTTTTTTCGTAAATAAAAAAAGAGAGCTAAAAATATAAAAGATAAAATGAACGATTGCTGTTAAAATGATGACAATTACCATAGCGACAAAACTGTTTGGAAATACAGTAAACGAAAAAAACATACCTGCTATAAGGAAAAGTAGTAATGTCGCTACATATGAAAAAGCCATTTTCCGATTGCTTTTCACATGTTCTTTATGAATTTCATTTTCCATATCATGTAATTGCTTG
>DATGUV010000006.1:0-7551 GCA_035301025.1 Bacillota bacterium
AAAAAATCCATGTAGTGCTCGCGAGGACTACACGGATTTTTTCATGATTGGATTGTTATGTTGCGTAATTGTTTAATCGTATTGGCACCAGCAAGTCCCATTGTTGTGGTAAATTCATCAATCAATGAAGTTACATATGATTTGACCCCTTGTTCACCATTTACGGCGAGTGCATATATATATGGTCTGCCAATACATACCGCTGTAGCGCCTAAGGATAGAGCCCTAACAATATCTGCACCTCTACGTATTCCACTATCAAAAATCACAGGTACGCGACCTTCAACCGCTTGAACGACTTGTGGAAGTGCATCAATACTAGATATGACACCATCCAATTGTCTACCACCATGATTTGATACTATAATACCGTCTACTCCATACTGAACAGACAATTTTGCATCCTCAGGATGTAAGATACCTTTTAGTAGAATCGGAAGAGCTGTTTTTTCTTTGAGCTTTTTCAAATCATCCCAATGTAAGGATGGATGATAAATATTTGCAAGTATCTCCTCAATGATTGTATCTTCTTCATGATCTTTTAAACCATCCATAAATACTGGATCATGAACGTAATTCGCTTTTCCTAAACCTTGCTTCAATGGGGAGAATTGATTACGTAAATCTGATTCTCTCCATCCCATTTGTACAGTATCAACTGTTAGAACAATTGCTTCATAGCCAGCTTTTTCAGCTCTTTCAACCATACTAAATGAAATATCTGTATTGTTGGACCAATACAACTGAAACCATTTGGGACTATCCTTTGTTTCAGCTGCGATTTCTTCTATAGAGTAACTTGAGACAGTACTTTGGATAAATGGAAGGGAGAAATCCCCTGCGGCTTTACTAGAAGCAATTTCCCCTTTCTCATGTGCCATCCGCTGCATTCCAATTGGTGAAAATAATATTGGAACTGGTAGATGTCGTCCAAATAACTGAATTGAAGGATCCAGATTGGATACATCTGTTAAAAATCTTGGTACAATGGAATACTTTTCAAACGATGATTCATTTTTCCGTAACGTTTCTTCTTTACCTGCACCAGCCTGAATATAACTAAATGCATGCGGATCAATCGCGTCTTTTGCTTGTTGTTCTAATGCTTTAAACCCAATAGCTAATTTTTTGGCGTCTGTTACTGTACTAAAAAAAGAATCTGACTCTTGGTGTGTGTTCATGTCGTTATCACCTCTATATTATGAGTTCCGTTTCAAGCGAGCTGCGAAGAAGTTTCCAAGGGTTTGAATTCCTTGAACAAGAATAATTAAAATTACAACTGTTACATACATAACATCTACTTCATATTGAATATGTCCATAACGATATGCTAAGTCTCCTAGTCCACCTGCACCTACAAGTCCTGCCATTGCAGTTGCTCCAATTAAGCTCACTGTAGCAATGGTCAGGCCAAGAATAATCGAAGGACGCGCTTCACGAAGCAAGACATTCCAAATAATAGAGCGACGCTTAATGCCCATAGAGGTGTATGCTTCAACTACACCTGAATCAACTTCTAACAATGCAGATTCAATTAATCGAGCAATATATGGAGATGTATACACTACAAGAGGTACAATTACACCTTTTACTCCTATAACTGTCCCTGCAATTGCTTTTGTAAATGGTAAAATAAAGAATAGTAATATAATAAATGGAATGGAACGAATAATGTTAACGAAAATATTTAATATGAAATATACAACTTTGTTTGAAAATAAAAAGTTCGGCCGTGTCATAACAAGCAACACACCCAGTGTAACTCCAATAATGACAGAGAAAAACAATGATATAATCGTCATTTGAAATGTTTCTACGATGGCCTCTCCGATGACTGGTGTCCATTTTTCATTAAATTCACTAATATATTCCATCATTGGATATGATTCAACTCCTCAACTAAGACGCCTTCTTCTTTTAAATAACAAAGTACATCTATATTCTCTGTACGGTTACCTTCTAAATGAACAACGATGTTTCCAACAATACCATTTTTTAACTCGATGATATTTGCGGATAAGATATTTGGTTTTACGGAGAATTTCTCTGTAACAGAAGCGAGTAAAGGCTCCCCAGTAGCATGTCCCACAAAAGTAAGACGAATAACTGTGCCTGCTTCAGTAAGTTCCTCTAATAAAGAATCTGATATTTTACGTTGGGAAATGGTATTTAAGAACATTTGTGTTGTTGGATTCTTCGGTTTTGTGAACAAGTCAATGGTAGTACCATCCTCAATAATTGCCCCGTCTTCCATCACATAGACGTAATCGCAAATTTTTTGCACTACGTTCATTTCATGGGTAATCAATAGTATTGTAATTCCTAGCTCTTCATTAATTTTTAACAATAAATCTAAAATGGAATCTGTTGTTTCTGGATCTAGAGCACTAGTTGCTTCATCACTTAATAGAACAGACGGCTCTTGTGATAATGCTCGTGCTATGGCCACCCGTTGTTTTTGACCACCTGAAAGTTGACCAGGATAAGACTTTTCTCGTCCTTTTAAACCAACGATATCAATGTACTTGTCCACTCGTTTCTCAGCTTCTCTTTTATTTAATCCGAGTAAACGAAGTGGGATCATAATATTATCGTACACTGTGGCTGTTTTTAATAAATTAAATCCTTGAAAGATCATTCCAATATTTTGTCTTTTTGCACGTAATTCTTTAAGAGGGAGACCAGTCGTTTCTTCACCTTCAATATACACCTCTCCATCTGAAGGAACTTCAAGTAAGTTTACACAGCGAATTAATGTACTCTTCCCAGCGCCACTGTATCCTATTACTCCGTGTATTTCGCCCTTTTTCACATGAAGGTTTACATCTTTGACTGCTTCAACGACTCCGTTTTTTGTATGAAATGTTTTTGATACGTTTGTTAATTTAATCATTCACGTTCTCCCTCTCTCTTACATCTTTCTATCTATTGATTACCAGCTTGGTTGATATGCACCTTTAAATTCTTCCATAATAAAATCTTTTACTTCATCTGAAAAATATGCTTTTTTAATAATTTCTATCACTGGATCATCTTTATTCTCCTCACGAGATACTAAATAGTTCACATATGGTGAGTCTGTATCCTCTGTGAAAATTGAGTCTGTAGTTGGATCAAGTCCATTAGCTGTAGCAAAGTTCCCGTTAATCACTGCTAAATCAACTTCATCTAACATTAATGGAATTTGTGCAGCATCTAATTCAATAAATTCTACATTACGTTCGTTTGTTACAACATCAACTGGTGTTGCAGTTTCACGTTTGTCGTCATCTAGTTCAATAATTCCAGCTTCCTCAAATAAAATAAGAGCTCTTGCGCCATTTGTAGGGTCATTCGGAATCCCAATTTTTGCATCTTGTGGTGTATCATTGATATCTGTTATTTCATTAGAATAAACTCCAATTGCACTTAAGACTGTTGGAAATACTGCTGCTAAATCTGTTTCATGGTCTTCGTTAAACTTATCCATAAATGGCTTATGTTGATAACTATTTAAATCAATTTCACCTTCTGCAAGTGCCGTATTTGGCATTACATAGTCAGAGAACACCTTTAATTCAATTTCAAGACCATCTTCTGCTGCAAGATCTTTTACAATTTCAAAAATCTGCTCATGTGGGCCACCTGTTACCCCTACAACTATCTTCTCTTCGCTTAATTCTTTACTTTCCTCTTCTTTACCACAAGCTGTTAAAGTACCAAAAATAAATAATGCCGAAACAATTAATAGCAATAATCTTTTCATTTATAATTCCTTCTCTCTTTTATAATGTATGTACGCTCTTTTTATTCCTCTACATGAAATACTTTGGATCAATCGGTGTCACCACTCCTCATCTTGTTTACCTACACACACTCAAAAGCACCTCTATCATATAATGAAAGAGGTGCTGAATATAACAGTTTCAGTTTATCTTTCAGAATATGAACTATTCTGTAGGATTTGGCACCTTCCTAACACAATATTAGGGGTTGCTGGACGTCATCGGGCCTATCCCTCGGTCACTCTTGATAAATTCCATATTATTTAATTGGTAGGCGTAATCTATAAATGATTATAGAATGAGTCCTAAGAATTGTCAACTAGATACTACTTAATACCTAAATCTTAAAATTTATGACATTGATTGATTCATAGTGATCCTAGTGAACATGTGTTATATTCATGATTTTCTATCTTGTAAAAGCGTGCATTAGAAAACCCTTGTCTAATCATTTAACAAGGGTTTCATAGCATATTATACTCGTTGATCTCTTGTGTAAATATCACGTTTTAATTCTTTTAAAATAGCTCTTCTCGTTAAAATACCATCAAAATAACCATCTTCATCTTCTACACATACAAATGGTGAATTAATGACTGCTTTTAACCCATCTGTAAATGAATGGTTCTTTTGCAACCTAGAAATATCTGTTTTCATGACTTCTTCTACACGCATATCCGAAAGTCTTTCTACCTCAAATCGTTCCATGCCTAAAATTTGATTTAAAATAACAGTTTTTCCCACAGTTCCTACTAATTTATATGATGAATCAAGAACAGGTACAGCTGAGTAACCTGATTTAACTAATACAAGTAATGCATGTTCAAGTGGATTATTTATTTGCACATGGGCGACTTTTTCCGAAGAAATCATTAGATCTGCAACCGAAATGTCAGTTAATTTCTTTCCTTCTTGCATAATACTCATAGGTAAAACACTCCTTTTTTACATACTCACCTTACAAATCAAGCGCTTCCCTTCAAAAGGAGGTACTTTTCCCGCTTATTTATAGTTTATCATAAATTCAATAGAAGAACATTCATTTTCATTCCAATGCTTCATTTCTTTGTAATTTATTCCAATGTACCCTTTCATGAGCGTGTAATACATACATAATGATGCAATACATGTTTTATGTTTGTTCAAACCTTTCAATTTTGTGTATAATAAATAGATGTCGAGAAAATATTTAGTCTTACTGTGTTATAGTGAAACTTCATTCAATGGGGTTTTCAGTGAACATAGAGGAACAAAGGATAAGTTCGTCACTTCCTGTGACAACTCCTTTGTGACCTACGTCCTGTAGGCCCGAACAAAGGATAAGTTCGTCACTTCCTGTGACAAATCCTTTGTGACCTACGTCCTGTAGGAAAAAGCAGAATCAGAGATTTACGTACAGTTTATCCCACGCTTATTTCCTTGTCCTTCTGCTGAAAACTACAGTGGGGATATTGACTCGCCGTTAACTCGTGATAAAAGGGGTGAATATGTTGAGCAGAAGATCATTTTTAAAAAAAGCGTTGAGCTTTTTATTTTTTTGGATAGCAATTCCATCAGGGTTCTATTATTATGCACGTGAAATTGAACCAACGTTATTAACCATTCATAAGCATCCCATTCGTTCCCCTAAAATTGATGCTTCCTTTGACCAATGTAAAATTGTACATTTTTCCGATACACATGTTGGTTTTCAATATTCAATACCACAATTGAATGATCTCGTTACACAAATCAATGCTGTAAATCCAGACATTATTTGTTTTACCGGTGATTTAGTCGACAATCCCTATACATTTAACAAATTTGAAGAAGTAACCAAAGCACTCCGTAATTTACAAGCAACATACGGAAAATATTGGGTATATGGTAATCACGATCATGGTGGTTATGGAACTGAACAAATGAAGGAAACGATGGTAGCTGCTCAATTTACGCTTCTTCAAAATGAATCCATTTCTATCCATAAAGGGGATGCACACATACATATTGCAGGTTTAGATGATGCTATTCTCGGCAAACCTCATATAGAAGATGCACTTCAACATATTAAAGACGATGCGTTTGTATGTTTATTAGCACACGAACCAGATATAGTAGATACTGTGAAAAATCATGCAGTCGATATGCAACTATCTGGTCATAGCCATGGAGGCCAAATTAGATTACCTTTCATCGGACCATTAATCACACCTAGAATGGCGCGTAATTATGTGGACGGAAGCTATCAATTTGACAATCATCCTATGCAACTCTTTGTAAGCAGAGGCATTGGAACTACTCGCCTCCCTTTTCGACTTTTCTGTCGACCAGAGTTTAATGTATATACACTTCACCACACGAATGATGAATAAATTGTACGTTTTCGTTCAATATTGCTTCTCAGAATTGAATCTTGATATGATACGATACATACACAGAGACTTGTACTGGAGGAAAAATCAATGAAATATCCAAACAAAAAATACATATTACCTTTCTTACTCATAAGTATATTCATTATCATGAGTGCATGTTCAGGTGAAAAGACATATGAAGGAGATTTAGATTTAGAAATTGAAGACTTTTCCTTTGAAAATCAAGATGGCGATACCGTTTCTAAGTCTGATTTAGATGGGCAGTTTTGGGTTGCAGACTTTATTTTTACAAACTGTACGTCTGTTTGTCCACCAATGACTTCTAATAAAGCTTCCTTGCAAAAGCTTTTAAAAGAAGAGGGTTTGGAGGATGAGGTTAAACTGATTTCATTTAGTGTTGATCCTGATCGCGATACACCTGAAGCATTAAAAGAATATGGTGAGACGCGTGGAATCGAATTTACAAACGTAGATTTCTTAACCGGTTATGAATATGATGACATTGTCGATTTCTCTCTTGATTCATTTATGTCTGCATTATCAGAAGAACCTGATACCGATCAAATCAATCACACGGTTAGTTTCTTCATCGTAGCACCAAACGGCAAAGCCATTACGAGATTTGATGGTACAACGCATGAAAATATGCAAGAAATTGTTGATTATATAAAAGAGAAGAAATAATATAATCCTTTGTTTTTCTTAACAAATACCTGCAGGAATAGGCGCAACTTTTAATGTTCACTAAAAGTTAGCGTCTTATTTTTAGATGTTACGTGCAGTTCAACATCTGCAAACATCCTCTTGTCCATACAAAAAAATAATTTTAAACAATTAAGTACAACTACTGCATATATGAATATTTCAAAACAATAGAAAAAGTACAATCTATTCATCATTGGAATCTTACTAAAAAATTCATTTATTACACTCAATACTTCTCACTTTTACAACGTTTTATATGTTATTCATTTGCGTGTGGACAATCTATGCGGTAAACTAGCAATATATAATTACTATAAGGAGGATTCAATTGACTAGCAAAGCCTCGACTCAGGAACTCGCAGAAGCGATTTACACCGTAAATAGACACGCCAAAACAGCTCCAGAGCCACAACATCTATATCATTTAAAAAAAGAAGCTATTCATCGTTTGCTAGAAGATGACAAAGCCAAAAAAATTGGTATGCATTTCTCAGATCATCCTAAATTAAGCAACCAACATTCTACCTTACTTATTCAAGTAGCTGACTATTACTTCCACATCTTACCTAGTAAGGAAGATTTTGAGCAGTATGAGCATTTAGGTTCTCTTGATCACTCATATAGAAACCCACGCTCTAAAATGCCTTTAGGCAGAGCAAAGCACATCTTATATGATTATATTGGTTGGAAAGCAGAAAAAAAACAAAAGCGCGTCCACAATAAACAAA
>DATGUV010000007.1:0-14726 GCA_035301025.1 Bacillota bacterium
ATCCAACTTGACCGATTTGCATAAATATCGCATAAAAGGGAACGATGGACGATCCAACTTGACCGATTTGCATATAAATATCATAAACGGGAACGATGAACGCACCAACGTGACCGATTTTAAAAAAACGCCCCCTAAACCGGAACGATGAACCCGCTTCCCTGACCGAAATAAGATAAACATCACTCATTTAGTCAATATATTGAACTAGACTGGATACCAACATACCAAAAAAGATGACCCCAATATCCTTAGGGATCATCTTTTTTTCTTTTGAACCAACCATGTTGTTGAGGATGGTTTTCATATGATATTTTCCATACAACTTATTTGCCAATGAACATTTGGGTCCAGTAGTTTCCTTGCTCAACATACCCAACACCAATGTGTGTGTAGTTACCGTTTAAAATATTTTCACGGTGTCCTTGACTGTTCATCCATGCTGTTACTACTTCTTGTGGTGTACGTTGACCTTTAGCAATGTTTTCCCCTGCTGATTGATAGGTTACACCATAAGAGCGCATCATATCAAAAGGTGATCCATATGTTGGGCTCGTATGGTCGAAATAGTTATTTGCTAACATATCTTTTGATTTATCTCGAGCAACATTACTTAATTCTACGTCTGCTTGAAGCGGTGCGAGTCCCTGTTTACTTCTTTCCACATTCGTTAATTCAATCACTTCTTGCTCAAATTGACTTAACTCTCCTTGAGCTTCAGGTTGTTCCTGTTTTTCTGGAGCTTGTGTTGGTTGCTCTTGTTGATTCGGCTGTGGCTGAACTGCTTGTTCTTGCTCTTGAATGTGACCAGGTTGTTCTTGTTTTTTTGCTTCTTGTGTTGGTTGCTTGATTTCTTCTCCTTCAACTGTTTCACCTTGTTCAGGTGCAGTTGGCGCTTCTGTTACTTCTTGCTCTTTATTGCCATTAAATTGTGCGAAGCATTCTTGCCAATAGATTTGAAATGCATTCTGAATATCTCCACCAAGTTTGTTTTGAAGAATTTCAGAAATCTGCTTCTCTACTTTCTCTTGCACCAGTTGATTTGCCTCTGATGAACTTGCTGCTTTTGCCGGTGAATCAAATGCAACCGTAAATAAACATACGCTTGCTACTATTAAACTCATAACGAACTTTCTCGTCATTGAAGGTCCTCTCCTTTATTGTTTGAATTTGTACTAGAATCATAGCACGGTTTTTTTGTCATATTTACGGGTGATTTTTCCAATTTCAAACTGCTTGCTATGTGCGCTAAGAAAACCTGTTACACCTTGAATGATATGTTTCCACTTTTCGGGAATACTCACTTTATCTGTACTCTTTGGAAAAAGATTCAAGAAAAACGGTATTGACAACATTTTAAACAAACCCTTATATTACATCTTTACAAAATTTGTAACGAAAATGTTACTTGCTTTGGTGATGGTTCTTGTTTTATTTTAGATAGGGAAGGTATATTTTTTAAATTGATTTTTCTTGTGAGTTTTTCAACAAGAAATTGGACAAACAGTATGATGTTCATTCATGATAAGATGAATGAACATTATACAAATAGAATCATGAAAAAAGATATTGTCTAACAAAAGGAATGTACTAAGTGAATTTCACCATACAATGACAACGTATTTATGAAGTTCATTACTACATGAGTTATCAACATTGGAGGAAATAAAGCATGTTTTCAAATACAAAAATTGGAATTGATTTAGGTACAGCAAATATACTCGTTCACTCTTCTAAAGGAGTGATTTTAAATGAACCATCCATCGTTGCTATTGACACTCAAACAAATGAAGTGATCGCGGTTGGTACAGAAGCTAAACAAATGGTTGGTCGTACACCAAAACATATTAAAGCAATTCGTCCACTAAAAGAAGGAGTTATTGCTGATTACGACATTACAACACAAATGCTTAAACAAATTCTTGCAAAAGCAGGTAAAAAGTTAGGCTCTTCTATCCGAAAGCCAATTGTAATTGTTTGTATACCTGCTGGAAGTACAGATGTGGAACGTAGAGCTATTCAAAATGCAATTACAAGTTATGGGGCAAAAGAAGTTCATTTAATTGAGGAAGCTGTCGCTGCTGCTATTGGATCTGATCTTCCAGTAGCTGAACCTGTAGCAAATGTAATTGTTGATATTGGTGGCGGAACGTCTGAAGTAGGTATTATCTCCTTTGGTGGTATTGTAACGTCAAATGCCATTCGTACGGGTGGAGATGATATGGACGTGGATATTATCCAATACATCCGAAAAAAGCATAACATTTTGATTGGTGAAAGAACAGCAGAAGAAATTAAAATGACGATTGGTTACGCACATCCAGATCATACAGAAGAACATATGGAAGTGCGTGGAAGAGACATGGTTACTGGACTGCCAAAAACCATCTCGATTTCTTCTTTTGAAATTCAAAAGGCTCTTCAACCATTACTAGACAACTTACTTGAAATTATTCAAGTGACTCTTGAACATTGTCCACCAGAATTAAGTGGAGACATTGTTGATTTTGGTGTCGTTCTAGCTGGTGGAGGTTCTTTATTAAATGGTATGCAAGAATGGTTGGCCAGCGAACTATCCGTTCCAGTTCATATGGCACCGAATCCATTAGAAGCGGTTGCTATTGGAACAGGACGTTCACTATCAATGATTGAAAAGCTACAAAAACCTGGAAAATAACTCTTAAAAAATAGAATTCTTCCATGGGCCACTACAATATCGCTCTCACCTAAAGCCTTTATTGTAGTGGTATGTACCATTGAATTAAAAAGGCTATAAAAAAACCGTCACACTTTATTCATTATTAGTTGCTTATTCTCTTACTTACGATTAGAATAGATAGTAAGAATCATGTACAAACGATTTCAAAACGTTATTTACACATGATCAAATGCTTCTTTACATACAATTTAATGACTGCCAAATCTGTCACAGCTTTATTCCAAAAGCTTATCCACAGGTACAAGCCAGTTTAAAATAACGTGTGTTCGTACATGTTTATTTTGAGCTGGTTTTTTTATTGATGTAATGAAAGAAAGGAGTGTTTCGTTATCTATGTCAAAAGCGTTAGAACATATTCGTGTTCTCGACTTATCTAGGGTTCTCGCAGGTCCTTATTGTACGATGATTTTAGGTGACCTTGGTGCTGAAGTTATTAAAGTGGAAGCCCCTGGTGGAAGTGATGATACAAGAGCTTGGGGGCCACCTTTTAAAGAAGGTGTAAGTGCTTATTATTTAAGTGCCAACCGCAATAAGAAAAGTATTACTGCAGACTTGAAGTCTGAAGAAGGAATTCGAATGATTAAAGAACTCGTAAAAGAAAGCGATGTCATCATTAATAATTTTAAAACAGGAACTATGGATCGCTTTGGCTTAAGTTATGAGGAATTATCTGCCATTAACCCAGAAATCGTCTATTGCTCAATTACCGGTTTTGGTGAAACAGGTCCCTATAAAAACATTCCTGGATATGACTTTATCATCCAGGCAATGAGTGGATTAATGAGTATTACAGGCGATGAGGAATCAGGACCACAAAAATTAGGTGTAGCCATTGTAGACGTCCTAACAGGTCTATATGCAACAATCGGTATTCAAGGAGCATTATTAGAGCGGACCCAATCAGGTAAAGGGCAAAAGCTAGATTTATCCCTGTATGATTCTGCTGTTAGCTCTCTCGTGAACATTGGAAGCAACTATTTAATGTCTGGAAAAACTCCAACAGCTTTAGGAAATACCCATGCAAATATCGTACCTTATCAAACGTTTGAAACTTCTGATGGGGAAATGGTCATTGCAGTTGGAAATGACAATCAATTTAAAACCCTTTGTACACGTGTGTTAGATCGCCCAGACCTTGCAGAGGATCCACGCTTCGAAACAAATGCAGATCGTGTAGAAAATCGCACTGCTATTACAGCAGAATTGCAGACTGTATTTATTAAAAAAACAAGTGGTCATTGGCAAGAACTGTGTCAAAGGTTTTCAGTTCCGTGTGGCCCGATTCATACGATTGATGAAGTTGTACAAGATCCACAATTACAAGCGAGGAACATGTTCATAGAAGCTGAACATCCAGTTGCAGGTCCAATTAAAATGATTGGAAGTCCTTTAAAGCTTTCTAGAACGCCTGTAACTGTTAGACATCATCCGCCTGAAGTTGGCGAACATAACGATGAGATTTTAGGTAAATTATAAATATAGCAATCAATGATTTTTATAATAACATACGAGCTATCCCCTGCCTAATCTATTTTATAGGTACACGGATAGCACTACATACACATTATAAAATTCATTATTAAAATTTTAGCAGAATTTCATAATGATCTACATTCACGTTCTTAACATACCTCATTATGAAATTGATAAACAAAGGAGATGTTGAAAAATGAATTTTAATTTTACAGAAGAACAAAAAATGTTACGTAGTTCAGTAAGAAGTTTTGTAGACAAAGAGATTATGCCAAATATCGCTGACTGGGATCGTCAAGGTGCTTTTGACCCTGCAATTATGGGCAAATTAGCTGATTTAGGATTAATGGGTGTTTGTATCCCGACTGAATATGGTGGAAGTGGTATGGACTATAATTCTTTAGCGATTGTTTGTGAAGAGTTAGAGCGTGGAGATACTACATTTCGTACAGCAGTTTCCGTTCATATCGGACTAAACAGTATGTCTCTTCTACAGTGGGGAAATGAAGAACAAAAGCAGAAATATCTTGTTCCACAAGCTAAAGGTGAAAAAGTTGGTGCTTTTGGATTAACTGAACCTGGTGCAGGATCTGACGTAGCATCCCTAGAAACAACTGCAGTAAAAGATGGAGATCACTACGTACTTAATGGACAAAAAACATGGATTTCTCTCTGTGATATTGCTGATCACTTCTTAGTGTTCGCATACACCGATAAATCTAAAAAACATAAAGGAATCTCCGCATTTATCGTAGAGCGTACTTGGGAAGGATTCTCTTCTAAAGCTACGACAGGAAAATTAGGTATTCGCGCTGGAAACACTGGCGAGATCTTCTTCGATAATGTTCGTGTACCAAAAGAAAACTTACTTGGTGAAGAAGGCGAAGGATTTAAGATTGCTATGGCCTCATTAGACAACGGTCGTTTCACAGTTGCTGCAGGTGCTGTTGGTCAAATTATGGCTTGTCTAGAAGCAAGTGTGAAATATTGTGAAGAACGTGAAACATTTGGTAAGCCAATTGGTCAACACCAACTCGTACAACAAATGGTTGCAAATATGGAAGCAGGATTCCAGATGAGTCAGCTTCTCGTATACCGTGCAGGTGAGTTGAAAAACCAAGGAAAGCGAAACACACGTGAAACGTCTCTTGCTAAATGGCAAGCATGTGATTTTGCAAATAAAGCTGCAGATGACGCTGTTCAAATCCATGGTGCATATGGATTCTCAGATGAATATCCAGTAGAGCGTTACCTCCGTAACTCAAAAGCGCCAGTGATTTATGAAGGTACACGTGAAATCCATACAATTTTACAAGCAGAATATGCACTTGGATATCGTGAAGATAAGCCACTAAACAAGATGCTTCCTGCTTGGGAAGAACAATAAACAACGACTAAAGACATATCTATTTGTGACAGTCTATCATTCATATATGCGCACCTTTTCTCTAGCCTTTTTATTGAAGGCTTGAAGAAAGGTGCGTTATACTTATAACTAAAGGAGGCAATTACAATGATTGAGAAACAAACAGAGAGTATTTTTATTAATGGTACATGGCTTCCCCTTGAAGAAAGTAAAACAACAGATGTTGTTAATCCAGCTACATTAGAAACAATTACTGAAGTTGCTTATGGTGGAGAAAAGGAAGCAAATGATGCAATTCAAGCTGCTACAGACGCATTCCCATCATGGAGTCAAATGACTGGTCGTGAGCGATCAAAAGTGTTATATAAATCTTATGAACTTATGATTGAGGATGCAGATCGATTAGCCACTATTTTAACAACTGAACAAGGTAAACCACTTGCGGAAGCGAAAGGTGAAGTTTTAGGGGCTGCACAATCCATACTTTGGTATGCAGAGGAAGCCAGTCGCGCATATGGTGAATGGATTCCATCTTCAACAAACTCAAAAAGAATGCTTGTAGTTCCGAGTCCTGTAGGTGTTGTTGGTGCAATTACACCTTGGAACTTCCCTACTTCTATGATTACACGGAAGGTTGGTCCTGCTTTAGCTGCAGGCTGTACAGTAGTCTTAAAACCAGCTACAGTTACACCACTATCTGCTATTGAAGTGGTTAAAATATTTGAACGTGCAGGCATGCCAAAAGGTGTTGTTAATCTTGTCACAGGGAATTCTAAAGAAATTGGCGATGCTATGCTTTCAAGCAACGCAGTTCGTATGATAACATTTACAGGTTCTACAGAAGTAGGAAAACACTTAATGCGTGAAGGTGCCAATCAATTGAAAAAACTTTCACTTGAATTAGGCGGACACGCTCCTATTATTGTTTGCGAGGATGCTGACTTAGATAAAGCTGCAACAATGTCCCTTGCAAGTAAGTTTAGAAATAGCGGACAAACATGTATTTGTGCAAATAGATTATATGTACACGCATCTGTAGCAGATGAGTTTGCAGAGAAAATCAAAGAAAAAGTAGCAGAATTACATGTTGGTTCAGGACTTGAAGATGGTACAGATCTAGGCCCACTCATCAATGAATCAGCACAAGAAAAAGTAGCAGCACATGTGGAAGATGCTGTATCTAAAGGTGCAACAGTCGTTCATGGAGGTAAGAAATGGGAAGGTTCTCTTGACGGATATTTCTATGAGCCGACTGTTTTATCAAATGTAACCGACGATATGATTGTGATGACAGAAGAAACATTTGGACCACTCATCCCAATGCAAACATTCACAGATGAGAAAGAAGCTATTCGTAAAGCAAATGATTCCGAATACGGACTTGCAGCTTATATATTCACAGAAAATACATCCACTGCTCTCCGCGTTTCTGAACGACTTGATTACGGAATTGTTGGAGTCAATGATGTATTCCCTTCTGTTGCAGAAGCTCCATTTGGTGGCATTAAACAATCAGGTAACGGTAAAGAAGGCGGACATCACGGTATGGAAGAGTTTTTAGAACAGAAGTTTATCTCAATAGGGATTTAATGAGTAATCTATAAAAGAAACCCTCTATTTTTACAATAGAGAGTTTCTTTTTTATCACATTACTTTTGTTGTTCATATTGCTTGTATAAATCACGTAATGCAGATTGTAATGCATTGCCTGCCTTCCCCAAATAATGATTTTTTATCATTTCTAAAGGCACGTCAATCCCATCTTGCAAACTATGACCTTTTAAAAGCGTTTCTACGAATGTACGCCCGTGGGACGTGGCTAGTGTACAACTTGTAGATACTATTACACTATATTTCTTATCAATCTCAGCAGTAATCGTTAATGTTTCATAAATACTTTTTGCTGCCATTCCTGAAGGCAGTCGTGCATGACCAGCTATAAAAATTGTGTTCATCTTCTCTACCCTCTCTATTCCTCACGATATCCTAATTCTTCGGATATCTCTTTTGCTGTCTTCTCTGCATGTTTCTTAATCCTTGTTAAATTATCTCCCTCATAATATGTCGATAATCCGCTCACAGCTAAAGATGCTATAACTTCTTCTTTAAAGTTATAAATTGGATAGGAAATTCCAGTAGTATGTGTATCTTGCTCGCCAATACTGTAAGAATACCCTTGCTTGCGAATATTTTCAAGCTCCGCCAATAAAACATCTTTATCAAGAATTTCTCGCCCATCTTTACAATACAATGTTTCAGAAAAAATCGCATCTATTTCGCTTTCACTTAAATAGGCAAGAAGCAATTTCGGTCCCGATCCTATGTGAAGTGGAGCGCTTTTTCCGATACGTGTATTTAAGCGTAAGGCACGATTATTGTCCACTTTTTCAACATATACGGCTTGTAATTGATTAACGACAACTAAATGAACAACTTCATTAATTTCTCCTGCCAAGCTTTGCATAAATGGTAAGGCAATTTTCCTGAGCTCTAAGCGATCTGAGACAAGTTCTCCTAACTCAAGTAATTTAAGTCCTAATCGGTATCGACTGTCATGTTTTGTTTCTTTCGTTTTATATAAAAAGTCCCCTGCTTCCAGTGTTGAGAGTAGACGATAAGCGGTCGGTTTTGGCATATTTGCCTTTGTAGCAATTTCTTGTAAAGTGAGTTCTCTTTCGTGTTCTGTAAATAAATCGAGGATGGCTAATGCCTTTTTAACACTTTGATTCATTGATAAACTCCTTATGTGACAGTATTTTGTACGTGAATATGAACGATACAATATAGCCATTGATCCGATGAATCTTGAACGAATACGTGAGTGAATTTCATAATTAGCAAAAATAGCTCTTTCCATAAAATTTGTAGTTTCAAGCGACTTAGCAGAACGATAGAGTGCATGGATGGAGTATAAAAATACGTATTATGAAATTCATTCATAAAAAAATATTAAAAAAGAGAAAAGGCCCTCTACTTCAGTAAATATAAGCAGAGGGTACTTCCTTTCCTCATGAGTAATGATTAGTTATTTTCTTTAATTTCTACGCCGCGTTTTTTCAACTCTTCAATGTACTCTGCTCCAGGTACAATCGTTTCAGGCGGGCATACACCTTTTTTAGAAATTGTTCCATTTCCAATGAGTTGAGCAACAATTGAGATTGTATTTGCTGTCGCTCTTGCCATTGCTGTAACATTATTTTTACGGTCTTTTACAGTTGTCATTTCATATGAATATGTTGCTGGTGATCCGTCTTTATCTCCAGATACAACTACACGTAATAAAACAGCGTCATCTTTATCTCCTAATTCAACAATTGGATCTAGTACTTTTAGAAATACATCTCTTGGACTTACTTTTTGTCCATCTACTTCTACCTCAAAATCTTTACGCGTTAAATTTAAGTCTACCAATAGTTGGAATTTCTCAGCATGTCCTGGATAACGAATTGTTTTATACTCTAACGTGTTTAAGTCAGGGAACGAATGTAAGAGTGTAGACGTTCCTCCAGATGTATGGAAAGCCTCTAGTGGACCATAGTTTTCAAAATAGAGACGTTCAACTTCTGATAACGAAGGAATATCCACCTTTTTCCCGTCACGAATAATGTGAGAAGGATCTGTATAGTGATCAAAGAGTCCTTCCATTGAGAATACATGATTATATTCAATTGGTGCTTCAGGTTTCACTGGAATTCCACCCACATATAATTTAATGGAATCCGTATGGTCTAACTTACTAGCACCGTATCCAGATAAAATATTAATCATACCAGGAGCAACACCTAAGTCAGGAATAATGGTTACTCCAGCTGCTTCAGCTTTGTCATTTAATTCAAGAACTTTATCTGTCACATTCCCAATATGTCCACCTAAATCAATGGAATTAACACCGACTTCAATAGCAGTTTCTGCAACGATCTCATTAAATGAGTAGAATAGAGCGTTAATGATTACATCGAATTTCTTCATAAATGCAGCTAATTCTTCTTTGTTGCTTGCATTTACTTCATAAGCTGTGAGCTTCGGTGAGTTGAGTTGGTCACACACTTTTTGCGCTACATCCACATGTAAATCCGCTAATCCAACTTCTGAAACACCCTCACTTATCACAAGATCTCGTGCTGCTTCTTTCCCCATTAATCCTGAACCTAATACACCTATCTTCATATGATTCACTCCTTAGTATTTTTTTATATGTAGGAGACGTGCCTAGAGCGCGCCTCCAAGTCAACTTTTTAAAAATATTTACTTTTGCTTACGATGAGCAGTTCTATTAATCTACATCAATTTGAGCACGCTGTAATTTACCACTGTAATCCACATATACTGCTTTCCACTCCGTAAATACATCTAGTGCTTGAACTCCAGAATCACGATGACCGTTTCCAGTTCCTTTCGTTCCTCCAAATGGCAGATGGATTTCTGCTCCAGTAGTTCCAGCGTTTACATATACAATACCTGTGTCTAAGTCTCTTTGTGCTGCAAACACTTGGTTTACGTCTCTTGTGAAAATCGAGCTGGATAATCCATATGTCACACTATTGTTCACTTCAATCGCTTCTTCAAAGCTATCAACTGAAATGAGGGAGACAACTGGTCCAAAAATTTCTTCTTGAGAAATACGCATATCTTTTGTAGCATCTGTAAATAATGTAGGTTCGAAATACTTCCCTTTAGCGTATTCTCCTTCTTTCATTGGAGATCCTCCAGCAAGTAATTTAGCTCCTTCATCTTTACCAATTTGTACGTATTTTTCAATTTTTTCCATACCTGCTTCATTAATAATTGGTCCGACCTTAACTGCATCTTCTAAACCGTTCCCAATGGTTAAATGCTTCATTTGTTCAACAAGACGTTTTTCTAATTCTTCTTTTACATCTTCATGAACAATTACACGGCTACATGCTGTACATCTTTGACCACTTGTTCCAAATGCACTCCAAAGAATACCTTCAACAGCAAGATCGAGATCCGCATCATCCATAACGATTACTGCGTTCTTTCCTCCCATTTCTAAGGAAACTTTCTTCAATTGCTTACCACAGTCAGAAGCAATATTTCTTCCTACTTCATTCGATCCTGTAAATGAAATAACTCGAATGTCAGGATGGTGAACCATTGCATCTCCTACTTGAGAACCTGAACCATATACTACATTAATAACACCTTTAGGCAATCCTGCCTCTTCAAAGATTTCAACCATTTTTTGTGCCATGATTGGTGTTTCTGTTGCTGGCTTCCAGACAACAGCATTTCCAGATACAATCGCCGGGAATGACTTCCATGTAGCAATTGCAATTGGGAAGTTCCATGGTGTAATAATTCCAACAACGCCAACTGGAGCGCGCTGACTCATTGCAAACTTGTTTTGTAACTCAGCAGGTGTTGTATGTCCGAATAAACGACGTCCCTCTCCTGCCATGTAAAATGCCATGTCAATTCCTTCTTGTACTTCTCCACGTGCTTCTTCAAGAACTTTTCCGTTTTCCATTGTGAGTAAACGAGAAATTTCTTCTTTCTTTTCTTTCATTAAGCGTCCCACTTCATATAAAACCTCTGCACGTTGTGGAGCTGGAACAAGTGCCCATTCTTTTTGAGCTACTTTAGCTGCTGCAACAGCGTCATCTACACTATCCCTTGATGATAAAGGTACCTTTACAACTGTCTCTCCTGTTGCCGGATTAATGACATCCGCTGTTTCTTTACCATCAATAAACTCACCATTAATATAGTTTTGTAATTGGTCTACATGTAATCCTTCTACTGCCATTCTTTATTCCTCCTATAAATATAATCTATTTATTTTGAGCACGACTCTCGAATTTCGGTAATCGTGGAACCAACTGAAATTTGTTCTTTTCCTGTAGCAATTTCAATAAGAGCTGGTTTATTTCCTGCTATTGCTTTATCTAATGCATCTTGGAACTGTTCCTTCGTTTCAACGAAATACCCGTCAGCTCCAAAACTTTTTGCCATATCTACAAATGATACGCGCCCTAAATCGGTTGCTACAACTTTTTCTGGATAATGCATTTCTTGGTGCATGCGAATGGTTCCATACATTTCATTGTTAAACACTAAACTAATGACTGGAACATTATAACGGACAGCTGTTTCTAGTTCCTGACCAGTCATCATATATCCACCATCGCCTGATAGAGATACAACGGTTTTATCTGGGAATGCTAATTTAGCACCAATTGCAGCTGGCATTCCATATCCCATCGCACCTGACGTTGGACCAAGGAATGTGTTTTTCTTTTTAAACGGATAAAACGAATGCAACCAGCCAGCAAAATTCCCAGCATCAGTTGTTAGCAACGCATCATCTGGTAAAGTTTTTTCCAAGATTGAAATGACATGTTTATTAATCACATCATCCTCAGATACTTCTAATTTCGCCGCTTCTTTATAGGCTTCATTTCTAGATGCTGCCCAATCCGTCCAGCTTGCTACAAGATCCATACCTTTCATTGCTTCAAGAGCTTCCTTCGCATCAGCTATAATTCCTACATCAGGTACAAAAACCTTCCCAAGAGTATCATAGCTAATATCAATATGAATAAGCTTTTTATCAGGAGTAATGATGGAATAATCTTGTGTTGTTACTTCTGATAATCTGGAACCGATTGCAAATACAACATCTGCTTCTTTAATCGTTTGAAGTTCCGCAGCATGCATTCCTAAACCGAAATGACCTGCATATAATGGATGTTCATTTGGAAATACATCATGTCTTCTAAATGACGCCATCACTGGTAAGTGATATTTTTCTGCGAATTTCACAAGAATTTCTTCCCCACCAGCACTTTTCACACCGCCACCTGCAATAATTAATGGCTTTTTAGCATTTTCGAGAAGTTGTTCAATACGTTCCACCTCTTCAATAGAAGGGACTGGTGCTGGACGTTGCATCGCTTCTGTAAACATCATCTCAGCCTCGACTGGCAATACATCCTCTGGTAAAGAAATAACAACTGGACCAGGACGACCGGACGTCGCAACTCGGAATGCACGTTGCATAATTTCTGCCATGCGCTCAGGATGTGAAACTTCAACAGCCCATTTTGATATCGGTTGGAAAAATTGGTCTAAATCAACTTCTTGGAAACCTTCTCTACCACGAAATTTGCTATGTACTTGACCGAGTAATACGATCATTGGTGTTGAATCTTGATAAGCTGTGTGTACTCCGATGGATAAATTCGCAGCTCCTACTCCTCTTGTAGCAAGAACAATACCTGGTTTTTTATTTGATTTTGCATAACCTTCAGCCATAAAAGCTGCTCCGCCTTCATGTCGCGCGGAAATCACTTGTATAGATGATTCGTCATGTAAAGCATCTAGGACTGGTAAATAACTTTCCCCAGGGACACAAAAGACTTTCTCAATTTGTTCTCTTTTCATCGTTTCAACGATTGCTTGTGCTGCTGTTACTGTTTTGAATTCTTTTTTCATTTCAGCCATTCACCCCACCATCCATTTATAGTTGTATATGTTGTAAACGTTTAACCACTTCATCAAATCTTTCAGTTGTTACTGTTAAAGCAATGCGGAAATACCCCTCCCCACCAGAACCAAATGAAGAACCGGGCGTGACAATAATGCCTGCTTGTTCAAGCAATGTGTCTGCAAATGAAGCAGACGTATACCCTTCTGGCACTTCTGCCCACACAAATATGGTGCCACGAGGTTTTTCAAAGCGAATTCCCAACGTTTCTAATGCATGGCATACTTTTTCCATACGCTCTTCAATAATTGTATTGTTTTTACGGACTTCTGATAAATCACTTGTTAATGCAGTCGCACCTGCAAGTTGAATAGGCAAAAACTGACTCGAATCGATATTGCTCTTTAATGTGGATAACGACTGAATAATATCTTTATTTCCTACAATGAATCCTATTCTCCAACCTGTCATATTAAAACTTTTTGACAGGGAACCGAATTCAATAGCTCGTTCTTTTGCGCCTGGAACTTGCATGAGACTTGGTGATATATAGTCACCAAAAGTTACTAAGTCATATGCAGCATCGTTGGCAATAATCAAATCATTTTCCTCAGCAAATGTGATCGCTTTCAAAAACACATTTCGATCAATTGTAGCTGATGTTGGATTACTCGGGTAATTTAAAATCATCATTTTTGCCTGTTCGATATCATTTGGATCAATGTCATTAAATTGTGGTTCATATCCACGTGTCGCATCAATTGGGAATGGTACATTTTTGGCACCTGCTAAATGAATAGCGGTTGAGTAAACTGGATAACCAGGGTTTGGAGTTAGAACGACATCACCTTTATTTAAAACGGCTTGTATCGTATTCGCAATCCCTTCTTTTGATCCAATCAATGTCAGTACCTCTGTTTCAGGGTCAAGTTCTACTCCATAATGCTGTTTATAAAAATATGCTACAGCTTCTTTAAACTCTTGTGCACCACTATATGGTGCATACACATGGTTCTCTGACTTTCTTGACTCTTCGACTAAACGATCAATTACAAATTCTGGCGTTGGTAAGTCTGGAGCACCAATGCCTAAATCAATCACATCGACACCTTGATCTTGTAATTCTTTCTTTCGTTCTTGGAACTTAGAAAATAAATACGGCGGTAACTGTTGGACTTTATCAGAGACAAACTCCATCTCTCAACCTCCCGTTTCATTATATGAAATGATGTTTCATTAATAAAATGACAACGCTTTAAGTATAAAATAGACTTCACATTTTTGCAATCCTTTTCCTTAGTTTAATAAAAATTCATCCTTTTGCGGGCTTGACGAAGTGGAAGTAATGCATATTTTTAAAGGCTTTCAGCGGTTGTCTCGATTAATGAACTCTTGAAAGATCTGTAACACTTTAATGTAATTCGATTGTATGTACACTAAGTGCTCTGGGGAGTGGTAGTTTCAACAAGCTCGTTATGGTGGTAAATCCGTCCTTAGGGGAATGTTGGAGCTGCCAACGTGACCGGTAAAGCCTTAAATCAGTCCTCAAGGGAACGATGGAACCGCCAACGTGACCGATGCAGCCTTAAATCAGTCCTCTAGGGAACGATGGAGCTCACAACGTGACCGGCGCAACCTTAAATCAGTCCTCTAGGGAACGATGGAGCTGCCAACGTGACCGGCGCAGCCTTAAATCAGTCCTCTAGGGAACGTTGGAA
>DATGUV010000008.1:0-15088 GCA_035301025.1 Bacillota bacterium
TCCTCATAATCCTTTGAGGAAGGTAAAATAATACTTACAACGAGTACAGCAATCAGCCATAGAGCGACTGTTAATGTAGCACCTTTTTTACTACTCGTAAATCGAACGAGTTTTCGTATGCTTGATAACATTTCGTTCATCCCCTTCATTCGTTCATGTCTCTTATGATAAGGAGCCTCTGTAAACCACGAATGAACGCAGGGTGAACGGAGAATGAACGGGACGTGAATGGAAAATGAACAGCCCATGAACGGAATATGAACGAAACAGAAACGGATCAAGTTGGTATCGGTAAACAACAATAATTGATAGCTGTCAGCATATCACGTATGATAGACACATGTCTATAAAAACTTCTAGGAGGAATAATATATGCCACATAACCAAAAAATCAACCCAGACGGACTTTTTAAAACAAAAGGGTTTACTCAAGCTGTTTCTTCAACAGGAAGCAAAACGGTGTATGTTTCTGGTCAATTACCTTGGGATAACAAAGCCCAATTAGTAGGTGGAGATGATTTAGAAGAACAGACACGTCAAGTTTTTAGGAATATTAAGTGTGTGTTAGATGAAGTAGGGGCTACTTGGGATGATGTTGTTAAACTAAACGCCTATGTTGTTGGGCCGGAAAATGTGAATACGGTAGCAAGGATAAAAGGTGAAATCATTGGTGAGGCACCACCAGCAGATACAATTGTAGGTGTGACTGGATTAGCGTATCCAGACTGTCTCATTGAGATCGATGCGATTGTAATGATGGATGAATAATATAAAGCATAAAAATGCCTCCGATCAAATATAATCGGAGGCATTTCGCTATTATTAATGAAAATAATCTGTTAATCCTTCAAGAATCGCTTCAGAAACTTCAGATGAATAACTTCCATTTCCAATGATTTCCAAATCGGATGGATTCGTAATAAATCCTAATTCAACGAGGACTGAAGTTTTACTATTTTCGCGTAACACGTAATAGTCGTCCTGTTTTACACCACGATTGGTTAAATTTGTGTGTTGATCTAAAGCTGTTTGGATATGTTGAGCTAATTCCATGCTTTTCCCATCTTCATAGTAATGGGTACTAATTCCATTACTTGCACTTGACGTGAAAGCATTAAAATGAATACTAATAAAAGCATCCGTTAAGTAAGATTCGCTAATACGTACTCTATCTTGCAATGAAACATATGCATCTTTTGATCGAGTGAGGAGAACCGTTGCACCAGCGTCACGTAGTCTTTCGGCAATTACTTTAGAGAAGTCTAATGTAAGTGTTTTTTCCTTTTCTGTATAAAGACTTAACGCACCAGGATCTATTCCTCCATGCCCAGGATCAAGCATAATATTATATCCAGCTAAAGGTTGACCTGATTTTTTACGAGTATTCGTAGAAACCTTTTCTTCCTTACTTGCAGGTGAACTTGAAGCGGATTTCTTTGTAGATCCTTCACTTGTTAGCCAAGAAGCAACCCATGCCTCACTTCCATCCTTATGTTTAACTTTACTCCAATCATCTTTCGTCTCAATTACATCAAAGGAATCCCCTTTTGATACGTGACCGATAATGGCGTGATTCGTACCTGGTCCACTCCGCAGTCGAACAGAATCTGCGACAATGGTAATCTGCGTTTGTGCTTTGTTAGATACGGTGTTATTGGTAGGTTGAACATTTTTATCACTCTTAAATAAAAAGTGTGAAGCAATCCAGACTTCTTCCCCTCCATAAAAGGTTGAAACCCAGCCGTGTTGTTCTTTGAACACAGTGACACGGTCGCCTAGCTTTAATGTCCCAACAACATCTGCACCTTTATGTGGCTCGGATCGCACGTTTAGTGTGTCAACTCCAACTTCATAGGTTTGTCCACTTTTAGCACCTACAGATTGAGTAAAAGTAAATAAAAACATAAATGCTGTCAAAAATACCACTAGATGTCCACTTTTCCTCATAGAATCTCTCCTTTCTTATATATTAAGGAAAATTATGTAAGAATAAAAGAGTCCAAAGTAACGTAATTGAGTAAAAGTTTTTTGAAAATACATTCTAAAGTCATACAAAAATATGAAAAGTTGAAATATACATACACTTTTAAACGGATGTATAGGATAATGGATATGACACTAGATAAAAGTGGTGTAGAGGTTATTGAGTGAAAAAACTAAGAATCTTATACATAGATATTTTCGGTTTACTTATAATCGTAGGTTGCTCAAATGGGCCAAAAGAATCAGTAAAAGAGATGGAAAATCAAGAGGAAGGCACATTTAAACATTCAATCTATCATTTGTTGATTTTTATTTTTGGTCACTTACAATAGATGAAGGAGATAAAATAATTGCCTTGAAAATTTTATTATGAAAGGATACCGTGTATGAACGTACAAAGGTTTAAAGAAAAGTTAGGAATTCTCCCGGAACTTATTTATTTTGATGAAAACGACTATCTTCGTGAAAAAACCAATGATCCAGAAAAAATCCAAGAATTGATTGTAGAAGCGATGCAATTGCTAGAAGAAAGTGATGAGGAGAATCATTATTTTTTATATGGAACGATTGGAAACTTATTACGAGTAAGTGAGCAACCAACAGAAGCGATTCATTATTTAACTTTGTGCCTAGATGATGCCACAGAGGAAAAAGACACAGAGCGTGAAGTTATTACGTTGATTCGTTTAGGTGAGGCGTATAAATATAACGAACAATTTGAAAGGGCTTTCAATTGTTTTGATAAGGCTTTATACGTATGTGAAACCCACGAAATTGATACATATAAAGACTTTGCCTTGCAACATAAAGGGAAATGTTTGATGGAAGTAGAAAAATACGCTGAAGCAAAGGAGTGCTTTTTACGGGCCCTTGAAATCCGAACAGACAAGAAAGAGAGAACCTTAATGAACTCGACCTTGCAAGCTATTACTTTTGTAAAAGGGCTTATGAATAAAGAAGATCATAAAGAAGAGAAATAGGAGGAGTATATGTGTATGAAAAGGGAGTTTCAACTGTTTTAAGAGGGTATGAATATTTTAAGATTTTTAATAAACAAGTTTTCTATAATAAATTTGCATACATATGGTCACTTGCCATTCCAATTGTCTTTCTTATATTTAACAGTTTAAATGCTGAGGAAGCAATGACGTATGGGGAATTTGCCTATTCAACGTTGTTTTTTTGGAGTTATATGATTTTAATTACTGCCTCAGACGGGATTGGTATGGGATTACTAATTATGAGGGATTCGAACTTTTTAAAAATGTACGCGTATATTAGTGGAAGCAAACTCCCGATTATTTTAGGAAAGGTGTTTTCGCAACTATTTTTCCTATGGGTAAACATGGTTGTTTTCCTTTCGTTTAGTGCAATCATTCATCAGCAACCTATACTCAGCTTACTGTTTACAAGTGTTTTACTATTAATTCCTGTTGCACTTCCAATTTACTTTTTATTTGTCATCCCTGCCACATGGCGTGTTCGAGCTGCTAGTTTAGGTCCAATGCTAACGTTATCAGTTATATTGTTTGTGAACGTTATAAATATTCGATTGGATACAGGAACATTGATAGATTACGCAATTTATCTCAATCCTGCAACGGTAATTGTACAGTTTTCCGAAGCGATCCATTCGTTCATATTGCAAATGCCTATAGAAATGACATGGATTCCATTAGGTGTCCTTATTCTGTATGTAATCATTGGCTTTAGTGGATACCGGAAACTCGATATTATTTCACGGGAGGCAAGGTAAGAAATGATTCTAAAACCCATTCATTTTTCTTATAAAAAACAAAAGGATCCATTGCTTAAAGATGTGCGTCTAAGGTTGGAAAAAGGACGATTAAATGTCCTTATTGGTACCAATGGGGCAGGGAAAACAACCTTGTTAGATATTTTGTGTGGACTTCATGATGTAAAAGGATTTGAATCACCATTTCCAAAGGATGAAGTTGTCTATCAATTACAAGGAATGTATTTACCACCTATGTTAAAGGGAAAGGATCTTGTGCGACTTATATTAAAAACGGATGCCCCACGTCAATCATTTAGCAGACTGACAGAGCAATTTAATGAGAAGTTAGCGCCTAAAGAAAGACAACGACTGGAGAAGCTATGGGATGTAAAGTATGGTGACATGTCAGTAGGAGAACGTAGATGGTTGATCATTCGATCGGTAACTCAACTTAATCGCAAGTTATATGTGTTTGATGAACCAACGGCAGGTGTAGATCCTGCGTCTCGCCCATACATTATTGATGCTCTTGAGCAATTGGCTATGAAAGAAGATGTATATGTATTAATGTCTACGCATATTTTACATGAACTTGCACATGTAAAGAGCTTTATTTCTTTTTTACATGAAGGGAATATGGCTTTTGAAGGGGATTATGAAGCCTTCTTAAAGGAATACAATTCGGAAAATCCTGATATTGCTTTTCAAAACTTTTTGGAGCTGAGAGAATTGCATCATTATCAATCTTAGCTATGTGCATACAGCAAGCAATGTCAGATATCTTCACGGGAACTACATGTCGGAGTCAAGTAGCGAGAAGTGTATGAAAAAAATTCATTAAGCGATCTTCTTTCACGTGCGAATCCCTCTATCATCCACAGGTAGAGGGATTCTTCATAATGAATTAGGATACTGCTTTTAGGCCTACCACACCGATTACGATGAGGCATACGCTGAGAAAACGTTGGGTGCTTTTTGGTTCGTTAAAAATAAACATGTTTATGAGCACGGCTCCTGCTGTCCCAATTCCAATCCATACAGCATAAGAAATGCTCACTTGTAAGTAATTGAAGGAATGGTATAGGAAAAAGAAAGACGCAGCAAACCCACCATAATATAATGCTCCACTTGCTGCAGTTTTTTTATCGCTGAAAATTTTAAGTCCAACAACTCCAGCAATTTCACTAATTGCTGCTAAACATACAAAAATCCATCCCATATTAAACGCCTTCCTTTGTATCTTGTTGATCGTCTTCGTCTGCAAGTTTTAACCAAATGACACCGATAATGAGTAGTGTAATGAAGAAGATTTTAGCGACACTGAACTGTTCTCCAAAAAAGAAAATATCCATGCAAGCTGTACCAACAGTTCCTACTGCTGCAAATACGGCATATACAGTACCTGTTGGTAGTTGTTCACAAGCTTTCGTTAAGAAATGAAAGTCGATAAAAATGAATATGACAATGGGAATCCAATGCCACCAAACTGAAGCTACATTGAATCCGAATATCCATACAAGTTCAAAGAAACTTGTTAACGCTACATATATCCATGGGTTTCTCATGATGATTGTCCTTTCTAGTTGTGTGTTACGTTATTTTAAAAGATTATGAAATAGAAGGTGACGCTTTGAGAGCTTGTAATAAAAATGTGACGACTGCTGCTTGTTTGTTGCGAGCAACTTGCGGATCCACTTCGTCATATAAGTAGGCTTGTTCTGCAACAGATTCCACAAGTGCGATAACCATTTTAGGTGTTTCACCATTGATTGGTGGAATGAATTTTTCAGTTACGGCCTGTTTGAGAAAGTTGTCCACCCATATATAAAGGGGGTCATAAATAGATTCCCAATTCCGGATATGGTCGGTAGAGGCAATTCCAGCATATACAAGGGCTTGAATCGTTTGATACTCTTTTGTGATCGTAAATACTGCTTGAGTCAATTGTTCGATTTGCACAGGGAATGCCTCATGTCGGTCAACCTGCTCGTCCATTTCATCACGAATTTTCAAAGCCATCACTTCAGCAATTGCTGGCATGACAGATAATTTTGATGAAAAGTATAAATAAAACGTTCCTTGTGCAATATTGGCCTGTTTAACAATATCGGCAATTTTAGTTTTATTGAGTCCTTTTGCAGAAAAAAGTTCTATGGCTGCTTCAATAATTGCTTCACGTTTGTTCATATATATTCACCTTTTCTATTGTGACTGACTATCAGTCATTATAATTGAAATAATGAAAATGAGCAAGTATATCCAGTCCACATTTAATAAAAGTAGAAGAGCACCCCGATAGACAAGTACGTTACATGCAAAAAAACAATGAGCTCTTTTTGAAAAAAGAGCTCATTGTTTTATAAAACACCTATCTTACTTTCACGTGTAATCCTTGGTTATCGATCGAATGCATTTCTACTTCATATTCTGGGAGTAGCGATTGTAGTCCTTCAGCGATGTGTTGTTGATGCTGTTTGTTTGTAAAAGAAATCATCGTTGGCCCAGCGCCACTAATAACTGTTCCAAATGCACCAAGCTTTTTAGCATGTGTGCGAATGTGTTCGTAATTTGGAATAAGTGGGCTTCGGTACGGTTCATGGAATAGATCTTCCTCCATAATCTCACCAGCCAATGTATAATTTTCTTGCAACAGTGCTGCAACCATGACATTACTTAAGCTACTAGCATATGTCGCTCGTTCCCTTGAATAAGATAGTGGAAGTGCATTTCGTGCTTCGTCTGTGCGTAATTTTATATCAGGAATAGCAACGACGAGTTGCATATGAAGAGTTGACATGCGTTCATAGGCGATTGTTTTATTTTGTAATGGTGTTGAAAAAACAAGACCACCAAGTAACGCTGGTGCAACATTATCTGGATGTCCTTCAAACTTCGTTGCTAGTGTCAACTTTTCATCTTCAGATAGAGCTAAATCTGCCGTTTGATTGGCAAGTTCAATGCCAGCAAGTACCGCGGAGGCACTACTTCCTAATCCCCGAGCTAATGGTATATCGCTTTGAACAGTCACGTAGGATGGACGCATTTTTTCCCCGCGTCGATCTGCGACTTCTTTTGCTATTCGGTAGATTAAATGATCTTCAAAATCAATGGTAGGAGGTAAATAATCCCCTTCATGTTTGAATTCCCAAACAGGGCTTTCCTCTACTGTAAGTGTTAAATATCGATTAAGTGCAATTCCTGCTGAATCAAAACAAGGTCCCATGTTGGCAGATGTTGCAGGTACGATTATTTCACACGTCTTACTCATAGTGATAAGTGTCCCTTTATAAATGAAATAATAGCATCTTCATCATTAGGCAGTTTTGTCGGTTCTACATCTGCTTGTTGAATGGCTGCATCCGGATCTTTGAGTCCATTTCCTGTCAGGACTGCAACGATTTGACTATTGGGCGGAATATTGCCATGTTCTACTTGTTTTTTCACACCTGCAATAGAAGCACATGAACCTGGTTCAGCAAAAATTCCTTCTGTGCGGGCGATGAGCTTATGAGCTTCCATAATTTCATCATCGGTGACACTATCAATCATTCCACCAGACTCATCTCTAGCAGCAGTAGCTAGGTGCCAACTTGCTGGATTTCCAATCCGAATAGCTGTTGCTTTCGTTTCAGGATTTGGAATAACTTCTCCTTTTGTAATGGCAGCAGAACCTTCTGCTTCAAAGCCAAAAATCCGTGGGAGACCCGTTTGTTTTCCTTCATTGTACTGTTTGAAGCCTTTCCAGTAAGCACTAATATTTCCAGCATTTCCAACAGGAATCGCTAATATATCAGGAGCTTTTCCACCTAGTTGATCACATATTTCAAAAGCAGCTGTTTTTTGGCCTTCGATTCGGTGGGGGTTCACAGAGTTTACTAAAGTAATGGGTGTTTCTTCACTTACTCTTTGAACAGCTTTTAACGCATCATCAAAATTCCCGTCGATTTCTACAATTTCAGCCCCATACATAATGGCTTGGGCGAGTTTTCCAAGGGCTACTTTTCCCTTTGGAATAACAATAAGTGCTTTTAGCCCAGCCTTTGTGGCATATGCTGCAGCAGCTGCCGACGTATTCCCTGTGGAGGCACAAATAACGACTTTACTGCCAGCTTCAGCTGCTTTAGCCACAGCCATTACCATTCCACGATCTTTAAAAGAACCTGTTGGATTAGCACCTTCCACCTTTCCGTAAAGTTCAATGCCCCATTTTTTAGATAAATGTGGGAAATATACAAGAGGAGTATTTCCCTCTTGTAGGGTTAAAGCAGGCGTATGCTCTGTTACTGGTAAATACTCTTCATATTGTTTAATGAGTCCAGGCCAGTTCATTAGGATTCATCTCCTTCAACACGGTAATGGCTTTCAATGGAAGTGACTACATCTAGCTGCTTAAGTTCTTTTAAGACTTCTTCAAAAGTAGCTACAGATGTTGTATGCGTAATTAAGACGATTTCAGCAATATCTTTTTCTTTTGGTTTTTGAATAATCCGCTCTAAACTTACGTCAATTTTATTGAAAAGTTGTGAGATAGATGCGAAAGCCCCTACTTCGTCTTTTGCATGAATGCGGATGAAAAATGGACTTCGTTGTTTATCTTTCGGTGTATCTGCCTTCTCAAATCGTGGAGAAACAGATGAGTGACCACTTACTCCTAAACGTAAATTACGAATAGCAGCTGCAACATCTGACATGACTGCTGTAGCCGTTGGTAAACTTCCGGCTCCAGGTCCGTAAAACATCGTTTCCCCAACTGCTTCACCATTCACGTACACCGCGTTGTATTCATTTTTTACACTTGCTAAAGGATGCGTTTGAGCGAGTAAAGTAGGTTGTACGTGTACATCTACATGTTCACCAACACACTCTGCATAGCCAATCAATTTCATCGTGTATCCAAGTTGTTTAGCGTAGGATAAATCAGTCCCATCAATAGATGAGATCCCCTCAACTTCCACATCGTCAAAGTCTACATTCGTTAAAAATGCAAGACGTGCTAAAATAACCATTTTATACGCAGCATCTAAACCTTCTACGTCAGCAGTTGGGTCTGACTCTGCGAAACCTAATTGTTGTGCATCTTTTAAAGCATCTTCATAGGATGTTCCATCTTCATCCATTTTCGTTAATATGTAGTTCGTTGTTCCATTCACGATTCCCATAATCTTTTGGATGTTATCCGAAACAAGGCCATCTGATAAACTGCGAAGTAATGGGATTCCCCCACCAACACTTGCTTCGTAAAATAAATCAACCTCATTTTCTTCGGCAATCCGGAGCAACTCAGGCCCCCGTAAAGCAATCAGGTCTTTATTCGCTGTAATGACGCTCTTTTTGGATTGAAGAACGTGGGTAATATATGTATGAGCTGTGTCAATTCCACCCATGACCTCTACGATTATATCAATATCTGGATCTTCTAAAATTTCATGGAAATCTGTTGTAATATGTGCTCCATTTACATTTATTTGTTGAGCTTTTTCTAGGTCTCGTACTAGGATAGACTTTACACGTACAGAGCAACCTAATTGATGATTGAGTTGTTCTTGGTAATCGTGGATGAGTTTGATCACCCCTGATCCGACCACTCCTAAACCGAGTAAACCAATGGATACTTCTTTTTTCATTTTCTTCCACCCCTCTGTATTCTTGATGAGAACGATTGTATTTGTATAACAGACATTATAAACGTGAAAATGAGCGGATAGCAAGCAAACCAATGTATTCTTTCAATTATTCAAGAAGTTTTCATGTTAGAAAGAAACAAAAGGAGCACGAAGTCTCCTTTTGTTTGGCTTAAATCATTTTTGATAATGGTATGCGACGTGCCAGCATGAGGATAATTGGAATACCGATAGCCATCACGATAAACTCTCCAGCTGCAGTCGTTGCCCATGTTGCAAAGAACGGAAGATCAATTCCGATATATAACATAATGGCAATTAAGAACATATTGAATGAGAAAACAAATGTGTTGATAATCATTAGTGTCACTTTGTTTTTAATGATGTTGCTCAACGCCATGATAATGAGTAAAGAAAGGGTAGTTTGAGCGACTCCAAAAATTTCCAAAAACCCGAGTGACGACATCAATATGTTTGAAACAACAACCCCAATAATAATTCCCCAGAAATACCGTTTATTAAAAATAACTAAATGGTTAAATATTTCCGATAGACGGAACTGAATGGCATAAAAGCCAATGGGGGCTACAAGTGCTGTAACAGCGATATACATTGCTGCAAGAACACCACTTGTGATAAGTGTACGACTATTTAATTGCATGAACTTCTCTCCCTAGTTTTTTTACGTGGGATGGTCTCGAACCACGTGTGTATATTGTCTAACTACTCTATAATATAACAAATGAACCATAATATAAATAGAAGATGTCATTTTTTCGTTTTTTCAACAATAAACTAACTAAATATAAGCTTTTTGCCTATGACTTTTTTCTTATGTGGATGGCTTTTATTAAAAAAATAGTCTTATATCTCTATGTAATAACAATCGAAAGTTTAGTAAGCTATAGGTTATATGGATTTGAATATTAGGCAAATGGGGGAAAACACATGAGGAAATTTTTACTAGCAGGAATAACTATCGTAATGGTATTGTTTATCTCTGCATGTGGATCAAAAGAAGAAGACGAAGTATTAGATTTTCACAATGATTGGGTCGACAATGTCCATCCTATTTATTTAGAAATTGGAGATATAGGGGAAGAAATCATGATGCTTTCAGATAACGAAGCATTTGAAAAGATTGAACAAGAACTGATTCCTAAAGTAGAAGAAACTGAAAAATTCTTTGACGATTATGACGTTGAAACGGAACCTGCAACTGAATATTATGGATTAAGAAAATCAGCAAATGAAGAATTTGCCACTTATTCATACGAAGCTCGTGATGCATTAGCTGGGTACTTAGATGGAACAATTACAGAAGAGGAACTCAATAATCGCACGATCGAAGCAATGGGTTATATGGATCAATTCATTGAAAAGTCAGATCAAGCAGATCAGCGTTGGGAAGAAATCTTTGATGAATATGGATTTGAAGAAGTGAAAGAATAAATATATTTTAAAATGTGCTATCCCTTTTGCGATAAAGTGGTAGCACATTTTTTATGCGTACTCATCAAGCATTTGCGTCAATGTTTGCTGAAAATGGTATCGTTGATCGGGAGAATATTTTTTTGGCCCTTTTGTCCGCTCACCACTTCTACGAGCTAACGCACTCAAATGCCTTTGATCAAGTAATCGGTTAATATTTTCCTCTGTGTATTCCATCCCACTATGATGAATGGCGTAACACCCCTTTTTTAACACGAGGGACGCTAATCCATAATCTTGTGTAATAATTAAATCCTTTTCATTCGAAAGTTGAACAATTTTAAAGTCCGCCTGATCAGCACCACTATCCACGTAAACTACATGTACGTGATTCGGGAGTGGATCGTGAGAGAAATGAGAATAACTTTTCACGAGGGTGACTGATAAACCATACCCAGCTGCAACATTGATAACAGTAGGTATGACGGGACATGCATCAGCATCTACATAGATATGCATGAACCTTCCTCCTTCCAATACGTTTGTTCATTCAATCATAGAAGGCTATTCATCCACTGTCAAAGAAGATGAATGGCTTTTTTGCGTTGACTTTTTTATGAAATGGAAGTACACTGCATTACAACACTAATGTACTAGGTATGAAAAGTGAGTTTCATGAACAGATGATGAAATTCATTACCTTGTGAAAGGAGTACATTCATGATCTTGCAAACAGATGGTCAAACACCCATTTACATACAAATCGCCCATTGGCTCGAAACACAAATTTTAACAGGGGCATTTATTGCTCATGAAAAAGTATATTCCCAATATCAATTAGCAGATATGCTGCAGATTAATCCAGCCACAGCGGCAAAAGGATTAAATGTTCTTGCGGCTGAAGGAATATTGTATGACAAACGAGGATTAGGAAAGTTTGTGTCTGAAGATGCAAAACGTCACATTAAAGAAAAACGAAAAGATGGTTTACTCCATGAATTGATGGAGCAAATCGTTGAAGAAGCACTTTATTTGGATGTAAGCAAAGAGGAGTTAACATCTATTGTTGAAAATGTTTATCAGGAAAAGAGGGACAGAAAAAATGGAAGCCATTAAATGCACAAATGTCGTAAAAAAATATGGGGGTAGGCTAGCTTTAGACCATTTATCCACGGAAATTCCTACAAACTCGATTACTGGAATTGTTGGAAGAAATGGAGCAGGGAAGACAACACTCCTTAAAATCATTGCAGGATTAACCCGTGAAACAAGTGGGGATATACAAGTGTTAGGTGCGCATCCGTTTAATAGTTTACAAGTGTCAGCCAACTCTATTTTCATTGATGATGTGCTCTCTTTTCCAAATACATTAACATTGCTGGATATTTTAAAAGAGGGTGAGCGTTTTTATCCAAACTGGCAAATGGATTTGGCACGACGGTTATTAGAATACTTTGAGATGCCAGAACAAATGGTTCATAGCTATTTATCAAAAGGAAAAAAGAGTACATTTAATGCTGTTTTTGGTCTAGCAACTCGTTCACCATTAACGATTTTCGATGAGCCAACAACAGGTATGGATGCTTCCGTACGGTCGGATTTTTACCGTGCCTTATTGAAAGATTATTTAGCACATCCTCGAACAATACTCATTTCCAGTCATCATGTAGATGAAATCGAAGACTTACTTGAATATGTACTACTCATAGACCTTGGTAAAACGAAACTTCATAAAGAAATCGATGATGTACGTTCCTTTTTAATTGGTATATACGGGCGGACAGAGCTACTTGAACATTGGGTGAAGGAACGAGAAGTGTATTATCGCAGGCGCATTGGGGATACGGAAACATATGTAGTAATTGAGAACCATGTGGAAAAAGAAGAACTCGAGAAGTTAGGGTTTAAAACGGAAGCAATCTCTTGTAGTGATGCTTGTGTGTATGTAACGAATCAACGTAAAGGAGGAATTGATGATGTCTTCACAAGGCGTTAAATTTTGGTCGATTGTATGGAACCAATTCCTACTTAAGTTGAAAGCAAATACAGACATGTTAACGGGTCTAGCAATTTTTCAAGTGATTGCGTTAATTTTCTCCTTTGGTGGGAATGGAAGCTTTAATTACGGGAGTGGCGTTGAATTTAATATATATACGAGTGATTTAATCGTTATATTTACAATGATTTGGTTGATCGTGATTGGAGTTCAGGTGTTAAGACCAGCAGGTGCTTTAATGACATATTCTATGATTGCGAATCGGAAAGTTGATCACTTGTCCAATATTATTTGGCTCATCGTAATGACAGGAATTGCAACAGTAGCGGTTCTACTTGCTAATGTGCTCCTGCAACTGATTACCAGCTATTTTTCAGGAGGGGTGTCCTTACTACCTGAAGTGCAACTATCGATTGGAGAATATGTGGTTGGGGTATGTACGATAGGTTTATATTTATTACTTGCTAGTGCATGTGGATACTTTTTAGGTGTGTTAAGCCAGTGGAATGAATTGGTAAAAGTGTTTATTCCAATTCTTCTCATTGGAGCTTTGTTAATTGTGCCTAATATGGTGTCAGAAGGTGTCATTATTAATGTATTTACGTTTATATTTTTAGATGAACTCTTTCTGCTTTTTGCTCTGAAAATACTGATCGTTACAGGTCTGTTATTTTTCATGAGTATGAGAATGGGGAACCGATTGGAGGTTCGGAAGTAATGGGAGTATTTTTATTAGCACCGTTCATTATTTCGTTATTCTTGCTATTGATCGTGTTTTACTTTCTTAAAAGAGTATTTAAGGTTAGAAATAGATCGACGACTTCAAAGAAAAAACCGATTTTCTTTCTAGTTTACGCAAGCCTTCTTGTGGTAGCACTGATCATTTCTGTAGTATTTCCAAATCATAAGCTTGTCCCTTTAAAGGATTATCTAGGAGATTATGATGGCGAAGCATATTTTTATGAGATTATGAATAACGAACGCTCCATTGATTCGATTGCGTCATTTAAACAATCGGAGGAAACCCACTCCATGTCAGGAGATGTGTTAGAGTTTAATGATACCAATGTAGATGAGTACTTCCAAACATTTAATATGTTAATTGTTCAGGACTCTTCTTTAACAGATACCTTTACAATTGAAACGTATGAAACGCCATATATTTATGATGGGAAGGATATTAGTACATATGTGCCATCTGTTGAACTAAATGGTAGTGATGGGAATGTTGAACTTCATTTTCCAAAAAAGAATGCAATATTAAATATGTATGACTTCTCATTTCCTTTTAAACAATTTGCGAAAGATGAAGAAGCCTTTTCGGGATGGGGATCTTTCCAACTTCCAAGTGATTTTTTAACCATTATCTACATCCCTGAAGGTGTTACACCAAACGTTGCTCATTTAGTTGG
The DNA here is from genome assembly GCA_035301025.1 of Bacillota bacterium. GTDB lineage: Bacteria > Bacillota > Bacilli > Bacillales > Amphibacillaceae > CALAMD01. Next base: position 14,182 of record DATGUV010000008.1, read on the forward strand.
AATTGGGGATGCACATGTGAAAATGATTAAGAAGGAATAAAAACACTCTCAATCAAGCGTTTGATTGAGAGTGTTTGCTTGCTTTCATCGATAGCAGTGCGGTTCCAATGGAGAGGATGACGAGACATCCTCCGACAAAAGGGGTCATCTCTACACCGGAACGTTCGACAACGGCACTTCCTATAAGGGCTCCAAAAGCAATTCCTAAATGCAGGGAAGAGTTGTTTAGGCTTTGTTGAATTCCTGCTGTTTCCGGCTCAATGTCAATTAAATATCTTTGCAGTGGCGGGGTGATCATCCAGTTGAGCATGCCCCAAACAACGACAAATAATAAAAACACAGGTACAGCAAACGTAATATATGGAATCATAAATAATGTAATCGCAAACGAGCATGTGGAAATAATAATGATTATTTTTGGCTGGAATTTATCAGTCAAAATTCCACTGACCCCTCCACCTGTCACTGCAGCAATTCCAAATACGAAATAAACAAAGCTTAACATGGATCCACCAAACCCAAAGGTGGACACAAGAAATGGTGTAAAGTAAGCGTAAAACGTATAATGCCCTGCTAAAAATAAAAACGTAGTTCCGTGGGCGAACAATATAGCAGGATTTCGTAATGTGCGTAGTTGCTGTTTAATTGGAACTGTTGGCTGAGCCTCGATGGCACCTAAAAACTTCATTACCGCAAACATCATGACAATTGAAAGAACAGCAATCATAATAAATGGCGCTCTCCACGTAAATGCGTGTCCAAGAGAAAGTCCAATCGGCACTCCTAAAACAAGAGAACCACTAATTCCCATAATGACAATTCCAATTGCTCGTCCAATGTATTGTTTTGTAACGATTTGAGAAGCGATGGTAATACATAATATAATCAGTAGTGAACCACTTGCGGC
>DATGUV010000009.1:0-9428 GCA_035301025.1 Bacillota bacterium
TTGATACAGCTTGATAGGCATGGAAATATCATAGGAATGAAGTGGTTTTAATATAAGAGCGATATATTTATGTATAAATACAGTTGAATTCGAAGTATTTCTATATATAAATGTTCAAACATATGGCTTTCAATGATGTGAGTGATTGTCAACATGCTTAAAAAACAGTGACTTTACTAACACATGTAGTTTTAAGCGAATGGATAGGACCACATATCAAAGTGAGGCAGCATAACAATCGTATTATGAAATTGATTTATGTACAAACGCAAATTTTCAGGGGTATGAACGTTGCACCCACACTTACATGACTTAACCTTGAAATCGTTTTCCTTTCATCCTTGCTAAAACAACGTATACTTTACTATATTCAATAGAATTGTCCAGGAGGTATTTTAAAATGGGCTATCACACGTTGCCAGCAACATTTGTCTCACATGTTGCATTAAATGTTTCGCATTTGGAACGTTCTCTCATTTTTTATAAACAAGTACTCGGATTTCGTGTGTTCGAACATACAAATAATCGGGTGTCATTGACAGCTGGAAACGGGAATCCGATTCTTACATTATATGAAATAAAAGACACGGAGCCAAATCAAGGAGAATCATCAGGGTTATATCATATTGCATTGTTACTTCCTTCAAGAAGATTCTTAGCTGAACTTTACATATATGCACGGGAGAATGAGGTACTTTTTGAAGGTGCAGCTGACCATCTAACAAGTGAATCTGTCTATTTATCAGATCCAGACGGAAATGGGCTTGAAATTTATGCGGATCGTCCATCTTCTGAATGGATGTGGAAGAATGGAAGGGTAGCTATAGACCTCATTCCTTTAGACACAAAAGATTTACTTCAAGAGACCGTTGGAGAGTGGAAAGGCATTCCTCCAGGATCGCGCATTGGACACGTTCATCTACGGGTCCGGTCCTTAGAAGAATCTACCTGTTTTTATACGCGTTATTTTCCATATCAAGTCGTCAGTAAGTATGGAAGCCAAGCAATTTATCTCTCTACTGAAAAATACCACCATCATATTGCTTTAAATACATGGAAAAATGGTGTGTTTGTAAAGGGGGCTTCCTTTGGTATACGTTCATTCACTTTAGCAATGACTGCACAACAACGCATATGTACACTGAGGAAATTAAGAGCTGACGGATATGAAGTAGATTGTATCGGTGAGCATTATATAGTGGAGGACCCGGTAGGAAATACGATTTTCTTTTAAAAGACCTCATGAAGGGAGCGGAGAGAATTATATTGTCTTTCTTTTAATTCTGCTGAACTTTGTTATGATGATAGATAGTGTTATTAAGTGAATGGATTTCATAATGTCCAAAAATAAATACTTGACTACCACATGTAGTTTTGAACGATTTAACGGAACTACATGTGGTACTCAGGTAGCATAAGATACGTATTATGAAATGCATTAAAGTTGATGAAAGAACAATGGAATGAACATTGTTGAACAATATATAAGGGTGTGCTTAACATGGAACCGGAAATAAATAAACGTAAAACAGAACATATTCGCCTCTGTTTAGAGGAAAATGTCGAAGGTGTAAACATGTCTACAGGATTAGAAGGTATTTCATTTATGCATAATGCATTGCCAGAGATAGATTTTAATGACATCTCAACAGAAGCCTCCTTTTTGGGAAAGAAGTTACATGCTCCTTTCTTAGTTAGTTCAATGACGGGTGGATCTGCCTTGGCAACTGAAATAAACCGAAACTTAGCGATCGCATCAGAAGAGAAACAATGGGCTTTTGCACTAGGTTCCACGCGGGCTTTGCTAGAAAGCGATGCGCATCGGGATTCATTTGTTGTAAGAAAATATGCGCCAACTGTACCGATGATTGCAAACCTAGGTGCAGTTCAACTAAATTACGGATATGGTGTAGATCATTGTAAAAAGATTGTCGAGGAAACAGGGGCTGATTCTTTAGTCCTTCATCTCAATAGTTTACAAGAAATCGTACAAGATGGTGGGGATTTGAATTTTAAAAACCTACTTCCTAAAATAGAAATAATTTGCTCGGAATTAGAGGTGCCAGTTGGGGTTAAAGAAGTCGGATTTGGGATTGACGGAACCGTAGCTAAAAAATTACATGATGTTGGTATTCATTACATAGATGTAGCTGGAGCGGGAGGTACATCTTGGAGTCAAGTAGAAAAATTACGAACGGAAGACCCGCTAAGAGAAGTTGCAGCAGAAGCGTTTAATGATTGGGGAACCCCTACAAAAGACTGTATTGTATCTGTTCGCGAAAAACTTCCACACGTTCCCCTCGTTGCAAGTGGAGGCATGAAAACAGGAGTAGATGCTGCAAAAGCAATTACCCTCGGAGCAGATGTTATTGGATATGCGCGCCAATTATTAGAAGCGGCCACAATATCTGTTGAAGATGTATTAAAAGAAATGGAACGTATCGAATTTGAATTGAAAATGACGATGTTTGGCATTGGTGTTCAAACCCTCGATGGATTGCAAGCAACTAAACGAGTGAAGATTATGGGGAGATCTTTACTGGATCATGAATAAGTTTCCTTTAAGCATGGATAGCTACTTTATAAGAGTAGTTGTCCATGCTTTTTTAATGATTTCAGACAAATGTATATGGGGATTAAGTATTTCGCGTTCCGTAACGTCATCATATTGTCAAAATTTAACCAAGCACATAACCTAAAAACGAGGCTTTGATATGCTACAATGTACATGTAGAAAAGAGGTGTCTACATGCGGGTAGAAATATGGTTAGATCTCGTTTGTCCATATAGTTATATAGGCAAGAGGTTGTTTGAAGAAGCCTTAGAGAATTTTTCTCATCGTGAACACGTACACGTAACATATCGAAGCTATGTATTATATGAACATTCATTACGCATTCAACCTTCACAAGTTGTCGATGGTTTATTTGCTAATTGGAATTGTGAAACTAAAGAAGAAAAAATGAACCAATTACATACATGTGCTCAAATGTTTGAACTAGATGAGAACTGTTTTCATGAAAAACAACTCGTTAATACATTGAATGCACATCGCATCATTAAATATGCACGTACACAAAACAAAGAAAAACAAATGGTCGATCGTATTTTAAAAGCACATTTTTTTGAAGAAATGGATATTGACCAATTGGATTGCCTCCAAGTACTTGCAACAGACATTGGACTAAAAGAAGATGAAGTTCATAATATTTTACAGACTTGTAAATATACTTCTGATGTACGTTATGACACATCTGAAGCAAAAGAATTAGGGGCAGAGTACATTCCATTTATCGTTATTAATGAAACGTATGGAGTTCCTAGCCTTTATACACCAGAAGAATTTCTCTATATATTGGAGGGATGCTGGGATGAAACCGCAGAACGTGTGGCACATAAACAGTACAAAGAAACGACATATTGTAGTGCAGAAGGATGCACCCGAAGTTAATCAGATCTTCGGATGTAAAAAATGAAAAATAGCGTGACAACGTAGCGTAGGGGATATCCTCTACGCTACTCTTCGTAGCTTCTACTAGACCCTTGAAGAGGGAAGAACTTCATTATTCACGGTTAAATCGCTCTACATTCGTTAAATAGAAACACTTTTATGGATAACAATTTCGTGTATATCTCACACGGGGTGTGCTATATGAGAATCCATTGAGAATTGTTTATAGTAAAAAGTTTTAAATGCATTGCTAGGGAATTGTTTATGTGCTATAATCATTCATAGAATCTAATTGATAATGAATCTCATTACTAATTAGATAAATGATTAATTAATAGTAATTATCAATAGGCCTTCAATGGAAAGAAAAGGAACATAATATGAAGATTAGATACTTGTTCATAAGCTTTATTATACTTTCACTCATATCTATATTTCTAGGCGTTTCTAACGTATCTATTTTAGATATATTTTCATTAACTGAAGATCAAGCAGAAGTGTTGGTGATTAGTAGAATTCCACGTCTTTTAAGTATTGTCATTGCTGGAGCAAGTATGAGTATTAGCGGTCTCATTATGCAGCAATTGAGTAAAAATAAATTCGTATCACCAACTACTGCTGGTACACTGGATTCTGCTCGGTTAGGTATTCTAGTCTCAATGATGTTATTTACATCTGCAGGATTATTCCAAAAAATGATCATCTCATTTGCCTTTGCTTTATTAGGAACATTTGTATTTATGAAAATCCTAGAAAAAATTAAGTTTAAAGATGCTATCTTTATTCCGCTTGTAGGTATCATGTTTGGGAATATTATCTCTTCTGTATCTACCTTTTTTGCGTACCGATATGATCTGATTCAGAACATGTCCTCTTGGATGCAAGGAGATTTTTCTATGATTATGAGTGGGAACTACGAATTAATTTTTGTTAGTTTACCAATTTTAATTGTTGCTTATCTGTTTGCGAACAAGTTTACTATCGCAGGGATGGGAGAAGACTTTTCAAAGAACTTAGGGCTTAATTATCGTCAAGTGGTCAACTTGGGGCTTGCGATTGTCGCTCTCGTAACTGCATCTGTTGTTTTATCAGTTGGAGTTATACCGTTCTTAGGATTGATTATCCCAAATATCGTAACAATTTTTCAAGGGGACCATTTGAAGAACAATTTACCCCATACAGCATTATTAGGTGCAGTATTTGTGCTTGTGTGCGATATACTCGGTAGAATTATTATTTACCCATATGAAATCCCGATAAGCTTAATGGTAGGAGTCATAGGTAGTGGAGTATTTATCTATATGCTCATGAGGAGAAGAAAATATGGGTTATAAGAAGAAAACAATTATTTTAGCAGTTGTTGCAGTATTGTTAGCTGCACTTTATATATTTTATGATTTAAAAGGAAATATTGGCTACATATTGCCACGACGAATTATTAAGGTAGTTGCGATTGTTATTACTGGAACTGCAATTGCTTTCTCGACAACAATTTTCATGACGATTACGCATAATCGAATCTTAACACCAAGTGTGATGGGACTTGATTCACTATATTTGCTCCTCCAAACCTTTATGGTATTTATATTCGGATCAGGCTCACTAGTATTAATGAATAGCAATGTCAATTACTTAATTTCTATTGGTGGCATGATTTTATTTGCCCTTGTACTTTTTCGATTTTTATTTAAAGGTGAAAATAACAGCATCTATTTCTTATTATTGATAGGTATTATATTAGGTACATTTTTTAGCAGTATAACATCTTTCATGCAAGTACTGATTGATCCAAATGAATTTATGATTGCTCAAGATCGGATGTTTGCGAGCATTAATAATGTGAATGGAGATCTTGTATATGTATCTATTGGGTTATTCGTTCTGATTACCCTTTATTTCTTAAGATATTACAAATACTTAGATGTATTAGCCCTAGGAAAGGATCAAGCGATTAACTTAGGGGTACCATACGATACTGTTGTAAAACATTTACTAGTGATTGTAGCAATGCTCACATCTATAGCTACAGCGCTTGTAGGGCCGATTACATTTCTTGGCTTACTCGTCGTAAACGTTGCTTATGAGTTTTTAAAGACGTTCCGACATCAATACTTAATTCTTGGATCAGTATGTATTAGTATCATTGCATTAATTGGTGGTCAGTTTATTGTTGAGAAACTATTCTCATTTCAGACGACACTAAGTGTCATAATCAACTTTGTTGGTGGCGTGTACTTCATTTATCTATTATTAAAGGAGAATAAATCATGGTAAATATAATGAATGTTTCCAAAAAATATAATGATAAAACCGTACTGGATAATGTCTCTGTCGATATTCAAAAAGGTACAATCACTTCCTTTATAGGACCAAACGGGGCAGGGAAGAGTACATTGATCTCTCTCGTTAGTCGCCTCATTGCAAAAGACAATGGAGAAATCACCATAGGCGGTGAGAATATCAAGGAGGTGAAAAGTGAAGAACTAGCAAAAAAGATTTCAATCTTAAAACAGTCAAACGCCATTAATATGAAATTGACTGTACGTGAACTCGTATCATTTGGACGTTTTCCATACTCGAAAGGTCGTCTAAATTCTCATGATTGGTCCAAAGTAGACGAAGCAATCGATTATATGGAATTACGCGACATGCAAGATAAATACTTAGATGAACTCAGTGGTGGTCAACGTCAACGGGCGCATATTGCTATGGTTATTGCCCAGGATACTGAATACATTTTACTTGATGAGCCACTAAACAACCTAGATATGCGTCATTCTGTGCAAATTATGAAAACGTTGCGTCAGCTTGTTGACGATTTAGGAAAAACAATATTACTTGTTATTCACGATATTAACTTCGCATCTTGCTATTCAGATAACATTATAGCTTTAAAAGATGGAAAAATTGTGAAACAAGGGCGTACATGTGACGTCATTGATGAATGTGTGTTAAAAGAAATATATGATATGGAGTTTAATGTGCAAAATATTAATGATAAGCGTATTTGTATATATTTCGATTAATATTTTCGACATAAACAGTAATTATTTCCCAGGAAATAAAAATAATGAAGAATTAAGGGAGTTCAATCACATGAAAAAAATAGTAGCTATTAGTCTTGCGGCAATCCTCGTATTATTCCTTGCTGCTTGTGGAGATAAAGATAAAGAAGAGGGAGAAGGATCATCCAACGAAACAATTGAAGTTGAGCATGAACTTGGAACGACAACAGTTGAAAAAAATCCTGAAAAGGTAGTTGTATTTGACTTTGGAGCATTAGATACACTTGATGCATTAAATATTGAAGTAACTGGTCTTCCAGGTGCTGTCATGCCATCATACTTAGAGAAGTACGATTCAGAAGAATATGAAGACGTGGGAAGCTTGAAAGAGCCAGATTTCGATAAAATTGCTGAAATTGATCCTGATTTAATTCTTATTTCTGGAAGACAAGGGGATTTGTACGATGAACTTAGCAAGCTTGGCCCAACCATTTATGTAGGTGTAGATACTACAAGATACATGGATTCATTTAAAGAAAACGTCAATATCATTGCGGAGATATTTGAAAAAGAAGATGAAGCGGCTCAAAAAATAGAGGAAATTGAACGTTCTATTGATGAACTCCATGAAAAAGCACAAGATAGTGGGAAAAATGGCCTCATTATTTTAGCAAATGATGATAAAATTAGTGCATATGGACCAAGTTCTCGCTTCGGACTCATACATGATGTGTTTGGTGTAGAACCTGTAGATACCAATATTGAATCGTCTACCCATGGAATGAACGTTTCATTTGAGTATGTAACAGAAATGGATCCAGACATTTTATATGTGATTGATCGTACAGCTGCTATTGGAGATGAATCAAATATTCAAGAGCTCGTTGAGAATAAATTAGTCGAAAAAACAACAGCATATGAAAATGATGATATTTATTATTTACATGCTGATAACTGGTATTTATCTGGTGGAGGACTTATTTCTGTTGAGAATATGATTACTGAAATCGAGGATAGTTTAGAATAAGCGTTGTATTCGTGACAAGATTATGAACCAATATAAATGTTTTTACCATATATGAATGTTGTGGCTTGCAGTCTCATGAAATTATATGTTTGAATAGACGTATAAAGGAATGAAATGGGGTTCAAATTCATGAAAAAGTGGTTAGTAGCCGTTACAATATTTATGCTTACACTTGCTTTAGTAGCGTGTGGATCTAATGATGATAAGGAAGAAACCACACCAAAAGAGCCAGAAGAAGTAGAGGTAACGGATGAAGAGCGTGTGCCAGATGATGAAGTAATCTTGGAAATAGATGGAGAGGAAATTAAGGGAACGACGTATAACCATCTGTATAAAAATAATAAGATTATTCAAACGGCTAACGGGACACTAGATAATCTTGATGATGTTAAACAAGATACGATTGATCAAATTATATATCAAACCATGTTAACACAAGATGCTGCAAATAAAGGGATCGAAGTGACTGATGAAGAGTTTGATGAAGAGTATAATTTCATAAAAGAAGAGAATAGTGAAGGTCTGGAGTTACTTCTAGAACAATTCCAAATGACAGAAGAAGCATTTAAAGACGAACTTCGCCACAACATCTTATATGAAAAATACATTGAAGCTGAGTTTGACGACGTTGAAGTCTCTGATGAGGAAGTTGAAGAAGTATACGATGAACTAACAGAGGAAAGTGAAAACATTCCTCCATTGGATGAAATCCGTGAAAACTTAGAACTCCAATTAAGAGATAAACAGATTCAAGAACTAGTAACAAAGAGAATTGATGCATTAATTGAAGAAGCCACAATTGAAGAATACATGTAATAAAAGCCGTTCTCATATATAGGTGAGAATGGCTTTTTGTCTGTCTAGGCAGATCGTATGATTTCAGTCAATGCGGATATAAACCTACTCATTTCCTCCCTCGTTCCAATGGTAATACGGATGTAAGAATCAATTGGATCTTGATTAAAATGTCGAATAAGAATGCTGTGCTTTTTTAATTGCTCATATAACGTTTTTGCATCGATTGTTGCGTGTGTAGCACAGACAAAGTTCGTCTGAGATGGTAATACATCAAAGGATAACTCCTGTAATTGTTTCGTTACCCAGGAACGAGTGTGTACAATTTTCTTCGTAATTTCCTGTGTGTATGATGTATCCTTGATCGCAGCAGTTGCAGCATTTATTGCGACACGGTCGATCGTATAAGAGTTAAAAGAATCTTTCATCCGGGTTAATCCGTTAATTAAACTTGGGTGTCCAATCGCGTATCCGACGCGTAAACCGGCTAGTGCTCTTGATTTTGACAACGTTTGGATGAGAAGTACATTATTATAGTTTTTTAGTCTGGCACTGAATGATTCTGGGGCAAAGTCAATATATGCCTCGTCAATAATCACTACCTTGTTTGGATTTTTTTGGGCAATAGTTTCTATAGCATCAAGTTCTAAAAAAATTCCTGTAGGAGCGTTTGGGTTTGGAAATATGACGCCACCTTCTGCATCAAAATAGTCCTCAGGGTTGATGGTGAAATCTTCTTGTAAAGGGACTTCCTCATAAGGGATATCAAATAATGTAGCATATACAGGATAGAAGCTATACGTAATTTTTGGAAAACGAATGCGCTCTAAGGGTTCGAAAAATGCCATAAATGCAAAAGCTAATACTTCATCTGATCCGTTCCCTACAAAAACAGAATCTTTATTTACATCATGTTGTTCCGCGATTACTTCTCGCAAATCGTCTGTTGTTGGTGATGGATATAAACGAATGGTCGCATCCGCGCTTCTTTTCATAGCTTGTAATGCGTTAGGAGAAGGAGGATATGGATTTTCATTCGTATTTAATTTTAAAATGTGCGAGTCGTTTACTTGTTCACCAGGAACGTAAGGTTGAGCTCGTTTAGCCATAGAACTCCAAAAATTACTCATGACGGCCTTCCTCCTTAGAG
>DATGUV010000010.1:0-2731 GCA_035301025.1 Bacillota bacterium
CTGTAGCTAAAGAAGTATTTGCAGAACAAGGTGTTACAGTTGATACATCTGAACTTGAATAAATATACTTAAAATAAGAGAAATACAAGTAAAAACAGCCACTAAGGCTGTTTTTATATTGGCAATTTTGATGTGGTGAAGCGATTCGCCGAAGTTTCTGCATAATCGCTGAACATTTGGAAAAACCGCCGAAGTTCCTGCTAGAATCGCCGAACATTTGGAAAAACCGCCGAAGTTCCTGCCAGAATCGCCGAACATGCATTACGATACCAAAAGTTTTGCTATAAATGAATGTTCTTAAGAAACTACCTACAGTACCGCCATGGCATTAAAATCGTATTATAAAATTCAAAAAAAGAGAAACTTTTTTGATTTTCATTCGTATGAATATATAACGATTATAATCGTAGTAGGAGGTACAGTTTATGAAAAAGCTAATCACAGCAATGATCCTCGTGCTTTCATTGTTTATTCTTGTTGCATGTTCAGAAAATGAAGATCGATCTTTTTCGATTGATGAAGTAGCCATTGATGCACAGATTGATCAAGAGGGTATTATTCATGTACGTGAACTTTATACATATACATTTGATGGTGTCTTTGAAGGAATGACGAGGTCAATTGATTCAGATGTAAATCAATTTAAAGCGTACGGAATTGACGGACAAACTGCTGACCCAACCATTTCCTTAGAAAATCTAGAACCTCTGACAACCGAAAAAGAAGATTCAACATGGAAAATATATTCGTCATCTGAAGATGAAACAAAACAAGTGCTATATAGCTATACAATTGAAGGATCTGTAAAAAAATATCAAGATGTTGCCGATCTGACTTATTCTTTTTTTGATGAATCAAATGAAACTGATTTAAACAATGTAGAAATAACGATTCATACACCCGAAAATATGGTGAATGAAGAACATACTCAATTCTTTTTGCATGATGATGTAGGTGGTGAATTGGCCGCAGCAGAATCTCATCTTATTTATACAAATGAATTATTAGCTGCTGGTGATCGTTCAGAAATTAGATTGATTTTCCCAGCAGAAGAATTAAGTGATATGAAAGTTACAAAAAATAAACAAATGGAAGATAAAATATTATCTGCAGAATTGGAGTTAATAGAGCGGGCTGAACATCTCGATCAGAATATAGACAAACTTGTTCCAGTTATGTGGTTGTTCATTGCGGTTGTTATCATTTTAGGGATTGTAATGTTACGGATACATCCCAATCGATATCGTGGGAATAAAAGCGTTGATGAATTTGCTCAGTTGTTAGAAGAAACAGATCCACTGTTTGTCAGTTATTTAAATCTAAATGGATATTTACAAGATAATAGTGTCATTGCAGCTTTATTTTCATTGAAACAAAGGCGGATGATTACACTGGAAGAAGTTGCGTCAACCATTGATCAAGATAAAACGACATTTCGTTTTACATGGAAAAAAGATGCAAGAAATGTGGATACTGCAGATGGATATTTACGTGAATGGCTCTTTACAGAACATGATGAAGATGGGGCGTATTTTTTACTAGAGTCGATTACTGACAATGAGGATGAAGCTGATGATGTTAGGGAAAAGAAAGCTGAAGAATTTGGTGAGCATTATGATATTTGGTCGGGATTGGTAAAAAGTCGTGCAGAGTACCAGGAATTAAAACGACCATTTAGTGGATTTTCACGTCTATCATCAATGCTGATCATCATTACCTTTGCATCGTTTTACTATCTGACAAAAGTTGATGTGATCTCCCAAATCGAGCAACTCGTCTTACCATTAATTTTAGCTATTGTAGGAGGAGTCTGTTTAATTTTTAGTCGTCATAAATGGTTAACATTATTTTATTATCCATTTCTAATCATCACGTCATTGATTGCTTTCACGATGACGATGGGAACTATTTTAACAGTCACTTTTTATGCAATTAGTTTTTTTGTATTATTAATTATTCCATCAACATATTGGCGGGAAGATGTACTTAAAATTAAAAATGCGATCAAACAATCACGAAAACTGATGAGGATGGGAGAATATCCAGTCGGTTCACATCCTGACAAAATGGAAAAGCGTCTCGAATATGCAATGATTTTAGATGAAGGGGATCATTATTCGAAGCAATTTGAAGAAATGGAAAATATAAGTAAGTTAAATTATCCATTACTAAGTAATCCCAATTATGCAACAGAGACATTTAATACAGGGAATCTCATGTTATTGTCACTGATTGCTATGGACGGTACCAGTATATCAACGTCCACAACTACTACTACGCCAACAGGGGGCGGAGGAGCTGGTGCGTTTTAAGGGTGTTGTTGGAACAGAAAAACATTATATTATAATTTGAAAGATGAAAATGTATGACCGAAAGACAACTAGAAGAGGTGTACATCAATGAAAAAGCTAGTGATTCGTACTCTAATATTTTGTATGTATTGTTTTCCATTTGTTTATTACTCCATGTATCAAGATTTTGAATATGGTTCTTTGTTTGGATATTTAATCATGATTGTAGGAACTTCAATTCTCGCTTTTTTTGTTAAGATTTCAGGTAAGCCAATCTTGTTTATTATTGGCAACATAGCAACAGGACTCATTTCGCTTTATTTTGTATACAAAATGGAAGTTACCTATGGAATTGGATGGGATGAAGGATATTTTAAGCCATTAACTCCGTACCAATTGTTATTATTGGTTAGTGTGTTGAATTTAATCCCTCAGTTCCT
>DATGUV010000011.1:0-9806 GCA_035301025.1 Bacillota bacterium
GAAAACATTGCCTGGACTTGGAGTGCTTTTTGAATTGATTTGGGAGTCTTCTGAGACACAGCAAAAAGAAGATATGATTCAAGCGTTAGAAGAAGGAATCCATACCGTTTCAATGAGTAACTAATGCATACTTCTGTTAAGAATCACTCCCTTACTCTTGACTCTGGTAAAGAGTATTGTTGCTATACGATAAAAAATTAGAACTTCCAAATAATGGAGGTTCTAATTTTTTTAATGTCTTACTCAACTAAAGCGCAATTAATGAATAATAGCTATCCTATTCTTCAATATGTATTAATTCCGCTTTAACAATTTGATCCTTCGTTTAACTATAAAACGTTTATTTCAAAAAAACAATATTCGACAACTACAATGAACAGAGAATACTCCTAAAAATAGAGTTTTTTTGGATGGGTGAATGAATTTCTTATGACGTAATTTTTGCTATGTAAAATTCCCTCGGGTGTAAACAGTTATGAAGAAAGTACCATTTTATTGTAAAAAAGTCCTAGAATGTGAAAAATGTTTTGCTTAATCTCCTATTTTCGTATACATTATTGATAGGTTCATCTATTTTATAATCCTCTTGTATTTCGATCCCAACTATTTCAATAAGCTACAAATAATATTATATCTTATACATACAGGAATAGAAGTTCAATTGTGTTTATAAAATAGATACAGGTCTTATAATTGATTCATTTCAATTTGTTGAAATTGATTCTATTATAGTACTAACCTATAGATGGAGTTTTTATGCGAAAGGAGCATATGGGAATGGATCAACCAACACAAGAACAACCAAAAAGTGGGTTATCTAAAAAAACACTGGCAATTATTTTCGGCCTTTTATTAATTATTGGAGGATCAGTAACTGCATACATTCTTTTAGATCAAACCACGAAAGAAAAGTATTTCTCCGCCGAGAAGGAAACATTAGACTTCCTCGGGGAACAATTTGAAGAAAAATTCAAACTTGAATCAGCATGGTCTGAAAAAACTTCCGAACAAGCTTCTAAATCTGAGCACCGAATGAATGTTCGTTTAGGTGAAGCAGATTTAGGCGGAGGGCATGTAGGAGGCTTCAATACCCTTGACTTATTATCCAATGCCACCTTATTATTTGATATTCAAAGAGACCCGAACGAAAAAGCTGTTGCCCTTCATTTAGGTGTAGATTTTGCTAATATGGACTTAGGTAACATTGGAGCAACTGTTTCCGAGCATGACCTATACGTGGAGTTGCCTTTTACAGAAGACATCCTTCACATTCAAGATAGCGAAATAAATGAATTATTGTATGAAATAGATCCATATACGTTTAGTGAACCTGATCCAATTGATTTTGACTCCTTATTCGATGTATTTTCAAATGACCTTTTTGCAGACGATGATATGGAATATTTGCAAGAGGAATATATCGAATACATGTATGACGAGCTTCCTGAAACAGCATTTGAAGAAGAAAATGACTCTATTGAAGTGCACGGGAAGAAAATCAAAGCAAACAAAATCACTTTTCATCTGACAGAAGACGAACTAAAAACACTCTTAGAAGATGTGCTTAGGAAACTTACAAATGATGATCGTGTAAAAGAAATGGTCACGGATGTACTTGAATCAGAACTATCAATCACTGATTCTATGTCACCAGGAGACCAAGAGTTAATGGATGAAATTTTACAAGACTTCGAAACAACGTTGAAACAAATTCGTTTGAGTATCCCTGCTATAGAAATTCCAGACGGATTCACTTCTACGATTTGGGTGGACAAAAAGAAAGTTGTCCAACGAGATATTTCTTTCCAAGCTCGTGCAGATGAACATACAGAATTTTCACTCGCTATTGCAGGCTCACATTTACTTGAAGATGAACAACAGCAGTTTGATATTGATTTCACAGTCGATAATGGCTATGAAGAAAATGTACTCAATGTATCAGGTGAATTGAATTGGAAAGATAAAAAAGGTGAGGACCATATAACGATTCAATCTGGACCCATTGAATTGACCTATGAGGCAAATGAAGCAGTCGTCGACAAAGCAACCAAAGAATTTGATCGTTCATTACATTTCACAGATGGATCGGAGAATTTCGGTTTAAATTGGAGCGGTGACGCAACATATAAAAAAGAGCAAATGGAATCTTCCCACACGTTTTCATTTATGGACGATGGTATACAAGATCATGTACAAATTCTCTTGGATAAAAAAGGATCTCTTATTAAAGAAGTTCCAGTACCATCATCTGACAATATTGTCTCCATCGGTGAAATGGAAATGTTTGAGATTGATATGTACATGGAAAAACTGGCAAACGAATTCGAGCAATGGATCCAACAAATCAGTGGAGGCTTCTTAGGATTCTAACATACTGGACGTGAATAAAATGAGGCAACAAATACGAATCTTTATGTTGAGTATTGCACATTATATGAAACACATGCGGAGGAAGTGGACATCACTTCCTCTCCTTTTATTATTTCCCTTTTTCATTATTGGCTTTTTAATCGTAGGAATTGTTACATTTTTTATGCCTCCAGAAAATGAACCCCTACAAGTAGGACTTGTGGATAAAGACAAATCAGAGGAAACTGAACTTATTATTCATGCATTTATTGAACAAACAGATTTAGCAAATTTCTTGCAAGTCATTTCAGTAGAAGAAGAACATGCTGAAGAAATGCTCCATAATGATGAAATTAGTGCATATGTTATGTTTCCTGAGGGTTTTACAAAGGATTTATATCATGGACAATCCATTGAAATACCTGTAATCGGATCTGAAAAACATATGCTTGAGACTGAATTAATCTATCAATTTGTCAGAAGTATTATGCGTCTCATTGAAACTGCTCAAGCGAACATTTTGACCATCTATGCCTATGCTGAAGAATTACCTATGGAAGAGGCTGAAAGAACAGATATTTTATTTGATGAATTTAAGGATTTTTTCTTTTATACCATTCATAAAGACGACATTTTACGAGATGACGTTATTCAAAACAAAGCCACATTCTCACCTATTCACTATTTCTCGATGGCTGGTTTCTTTTTTACAAGCCTCGTATGGAGTTTTTTATTTTATGTCGTTCTGTATAAAGAAACTTCATCACAAATCCTAACCCGCATGCGCTTGTACGGTGTAAAGGCATCTCAATTTGCGCATGGTCGAATCATTGTCGCTTATCTATATAGTTTTATGAGCACGCTCTTATTATTTTTTATGTTAAGACCTTTCTTTTATAGCTCTTTAGATACTTCTACGATTATGCAAGTGATCGGATTATGTGCGTTATCATTGATTATTTTTATGTTAGGACTTGCGTTGATTGATCAATTATTTACACATATGCAATTTCGTTTTACAGTTCAGCTTATGTACACCGTTTTATGTATTGTATTAAGTGGAGCACTTATTCCAAGAATGTATTTTCCTTTATCTATTCAATCAACACTTGATTGGATATTTACGACCCATACATTTGATAACCTGTTACATATTGGAGTTTTTGACGGTATATTCGTATCCTTTGCCCCGCTTTGGATTACGTTAGGAGTACTGTTGATTCTTTATAGTGGAATTTCCTTATGGAAGGGGAGGTTTGAGCGATGATTCAACTCATTCAAACAAGATGGATGCACATAAGAAATCATTATAAATCATTATTCTTCTGGCTCCTTCTTCCTTTATTTGCAACAACAATATTTACAACCATTGACACGACTGTTGAAGATCAACTGCGCATCCCTGTTGGAATTGTTACAGAAGATAAAACTCCTTTATTACAGGAATTGCTTGAATCTATTGAGGATATTCCTCACGTAGATGTTCATTATGTTTCCTATGAGGAAGGTATGCATCAATTAGAAAATCATCAATTAGACAGTATGTATGTGTTCCCAGAACATTATGATGACTCTGTTCATACCAATGAACGTCGAGGAATCGTTTCTCAATATACATCCAATATATCCTTTGCTGCCATTCCGGTACGAGAAAGTATAGTCTCATTTATTCAGGAACAACTAAATCGTTCAAAAGCTGCTAACACCATTGAAAAACTGTTCCAAACCCATCATGAAGTACCACCAACGAAAGAGGAAGTCGCTGAAATTAGTCGTGAAATTCAAGCAAATGAAAAACTAATCGAAACAACCTTATTATTTTCTGAAGAGCATTCCACTACACCAGCATCATCTTTTATTTCTATGATCGATATTTGGGTTATATTTACGCTATTCTCAACGATGATGATTTTTGAGTGGGTGGTCCGGGAAAGAAACCATCCAACATACATCCGTGTAAACTTTACGAACTATCAGCCAAAAAAGTATGCAATCTATCAACTGATGATCTATCTGTTTTTGTTTATACTTGTGGACCTGTGTATGTTTGCTGTATTAACGTATGGCATGGACGTTTCTATTCGTCTCTTTTCAATGGTTTCCATGATTGTTTTCAGAATAACCATTGTTTGTTCTATATTTTTATTGGCACTACTATTTAAACAACGTTTTTCATACTTAATGGTATGTGTGTTTCTATTTATTCTTCTCATTGGAACGAGCGGAATGATCTTGCCGATAGATGGCATTCTTCGGCATTTCCCATTATTTGCAACCTTACATCCCCTTCAACCTGTGATCCACGGGGAAATAAGTTACGTTTGGTTAATCTTCAGTAGTGTTATGAGTGTATTGTGGCTCGTTACAAAGGAGGATATACATGCTAAAAGTTCATGAACTTTCTAAGAACTATGGAAAAAAACAGGTACTTAATCATGTTAGTTTTGAAGTACATAAAGGTGAAATCGTTGGACTCGTAGGTGAAAATGGAGCGGGTAAATCAACCTTATTACATATATTGGCTACGCTTCAGAAACAATCAAGTGGACATTTTACCATTGATGGACAACCTGATAAAAACCTCCGTCATATTCGTAAACAAATTGGTTTTGTTCCTCAAGAAATTGCTTTATGGGAAGATTTTACCGTTAAAGAAAACATGAAATTTTTTGAAAAACTCTCTTGGAAACGAGTATCAGATGAGACATTAAAAGCACTATGTGAAGCCATGCATTTACATGTATGGGACACGTTAGTACGTTCTCTTTCAGGCGGGATGAAAAGGAAATTAAATATGGCTATTAGTCTCATTCATGATCCACCTATTTTATTGTTGGATGAGCCGACAGTCGGTATTGATTTAAAATCTAAAAAAGAGATTGCCAATTATTTAACTCACGTTTCTAGTGCGAATGATAAAACAATTTTGTATATTTCTCATGACATGGATGAAATTACCTCTATGTGTGACAGAGTAATATCCATAGGAGACGATCCTTTTTATGAACAAATATTGACTCAAGCTGGAATGGAAGTAACCAAACTGAACAATTCTAGAGATTGAAACTTGCCAACTCCTTTCATTCGTCGTAAAATATATGAAGTGATAGGAGTTGGTTTGCATGTCTTCAAATGTTCATATTATCCAACAATACATACAGCAACAAGCACTTTCCTCAACAATGGGTTCGTCAAATCAGCAGGCCTTTGATTCTATTGTAGGACAAAATCATTCGTTTCAATTGCTGCTTAATCAATATTTACATGAAGCTTCATTGCAACATAAGGAAATGCATACAGGGAAATCAGCGACTTTAGGATCCACAATGCTTTCACAACAGAATATCGGAAATGTGAACACAGTACAACCAAGCGTTTCAGGCGACTCCTCTATCGATCAGATTGTTCGTGAAGCGTCCGAAACATATGGTGTAGATGAAAAATTAATTCACTCGATCATTAAACATGAATCGAATTATCGAGTAGACGCTACAAGTCATGCTGGCGCTCAAGGATTAATGCAATTAATGCCTAGTACTGCGAGAGGATTAGGTGTAGGCAATCCATATGACGCTAAAGAAAACATTCATGGAGGCACAAAGTACATTGCTTCCATGCTAAAGAAATATAATGGAAATGTTCCAATTGCTTTAGCAGCATATAATGCTGGGCCGGGTAATGTAGATAAATATCAAGGAATCCCGCCATTTAACGAAACAGAAACGTACGTGAAGAAAGTTATGCAATCATATACGACTTAACATAGAAGGATTCGATAATTGTTATACGTTTTAACTATCGATTTATTATCCTTATCAATAAAAAAGGTAGGTGCATCATCTTGAATGAGCACCTACCATTTTTTTATTCTAATACAATTGAATGGACTGTATCTCGATCTAACTTTTTAATTGCCTCAACAATTAATTTTACTGCATTTTCATAATCATCACGGTGTAAGATTGCTGCATGCGAATGAATATATCTCGTAGCAATCGTAATGGATAAAGAAGGTACTCCATTTGCTGTTAAATGAATGGAACCTGAATCCGTTCCTCCTCCTGGAATAGATGAATATTGGAATGGAATATTATTCTCCTCTGCTGTTTCAACGATAAAGTCTCTTACACCTTTATGTGAAACCATTGATGCATCATATAAAATGATTTGAGGACCGTCTCCTAATTTACTATCTGCTTCATGATCTGCAATTCCAGGTGTATCCCCTGCAATCCCAACATCAACTCCAAAACCAATATCAGGATCAATGAGGTGTGCTGAAGTTTTTGCACCACGTAATCCAACCTCTTCTTGAATCGTACCTACTCCGTAAACAATATTTGGATGTTCTTCATCTTTTAATTGTTTCAACACATCAATTGCAATGGCACAACCAATACGGTTATCCCAAGCTTTTGCTAAAAGCATTTTCTCATTTTTAAGTTGCGTAAATTCAAAATAAGGAACAATCGAATCACCAGGACGCACTCCAAATGATTCTGCTTCTTCTTTGCTCATTGCTCCAATATCAATAAACATATCTTTAATATCTACTGGTTTCTTACGTGCCTCAGCTGAAAGAATATGTGGAGGTTTTGATCCAATGACTCCTGTGACATCTCCTTCTTTCGTCATAATTGTCACGCGTTGAGCAAGCATCACTTGACTCCACCATCCGCCAACGGTTTGAAAGTAAACAAAACCATCTTTATCAATTCGAGTAACCATAAATCCAATTTCATCTAGATGACCCGCAACCATAATTTTCGGTCCATTTTCATCGCCTTTTTTCTCCGCGATTAAGCTACCTAAATTATCTGTGTATACTCGATCTGAGAAAGGTTCAATATATCGTTCCATTACTTCTCTTGCTTCTTTTTCATTTCCTGGAATACCTCGAGCATCTGTTAAATCTTTTAGCATCGTTAATGTTTCATCATTTTTTGCCATAACTATATACCCCCTAAATTGTTTATGTATCTAGTATAACGTGAAAACGGTTTATTTTAAACACTTGTACCTTTGACTTCTAAACGTTTGTGCATGTTCAACTTGCATACTAGACACCTGAAGATCCAAATCCCCCTATATCTCTGGAAGATGCTGAAAGGTCCTCTACTTCTTCAAATGCCACTTCTAGTACAGGCGCAATAACCATTTGAGCAATACGCATCCCTTTTGTCACCGTAAAATCTTCTTTTCCGTGATTAATCATAATTATCTTTAACTCGCCTCTATATCCTGCATCAATAGTTCCAGGACTATTCAAAACTGTTAATGAATGCTTTAATGCAAGTCCACTTCTTGGCCGAATTTGTGCTTCCGTCTGTGGTGGTAATTCAATTTGAATCCCCGTGGAGACAATTCCTGTTTCTCCCGCCTTAATCATTCGCTCTTCTACGGAACATACATCAAATCCGGCATCATCTTCATGTGCTTTGTAAGGCACGATAGCATCTTTATGAATTCTTTTTATCTTCGTCTTCAACATTATTTCGTTCCCCCACTATGTGATTTTCCCTATTTCTATTGTATACGAACTACATACGCAAGCAAGCAAAGAATGTATATAAGTATCTTCTTTTTATGCCTTCTATTATAATTAAGACAATGGATTAGATATGTTGTGCATTATGTAATGATCACACACGATGTCGCAACAATTTATAGGTAAGAACCCTTTAGCAAACCTTCATGAAAGATTGATGTTCTTGAAATGCACGCACCTAAATGAATTTCATCATACGCATTTTTGCTACGTCACTATTTTGGGTCATTATGAAATTCACTTACTTCGATTAAATAAATGAATCTTTTTACAATCTGCACCGTATATAATAGGAATACACAATAGGGAGTAGATGAACTATGGTTATCATTTTATTTCGTGTTCTCATCATACTTGCATTATTTTTTATTTTCTTTGCTGCCGTACAATATATTAGAAGTCCACAACGAAAAATTCAAAAAGCAAAAGAAATGTACTCATTTTATTTTCTAGATGAGCCTGAAGATAATAAGAAAAACCTACAATTTACGTATAAAGGTTGTCTATTTGAAGGAGAAAAATATTTAGGGACAACCGAAACTGCTTTTGAAGTCGTTAATATTGATGTTACCGTTCGGCGCCCTATTGAACTACGTGGGATTACAAAAACAGACCTTGCTTTCTTAGAGGAAGAAATCTTAAGTAAATATCCATATGCAACGGTTAATTGGAAACATCCGATCAATCAGCTCATTGAACAAGAGGAAGCGACCATTCAGCGGATCAAATAACAAATCATATAAACTGGACACTTTTTAAAAGGATTCAATCAAGATGAATGAATCCTTTTTTCCGTAGAATCTGCAAAAAAATCATTCCATTTAATCGTTATTTCTTTCGTGCGAATGAGATAAATCAGCGGCAATATAACACATAATGCAATGAAGAGATGGAATGGAGATAAATTGGATAGCCATTTCCCAACGGTTGTATATACCATCGCTAAAGGTACACTGGACATAAAGGAAACCTTTGTATATTCTTTAAACCCATTTGAACTTTCAAATAAGCATAAAGAGAGTAAATGAAAATGAATAAATGGAACTAAGCGTAAAATTGTAATTTGGCTTGTCGTAAAGGAAGTATGTTGCCCTAGTAGCTTCCCCTTTAATTTTGTAAATCGATTCATGGTTTGTGGCATTTTTTGAATGACACCGTAAAATAGTGCACTCGATAATGTAATACCTATAATCGAATAAATAGTTCCCGCAACCGTTCCAAATAAAATACCACCTGATATGCAAATAAATACTACAGGTAGGAAAAATAATGGACGAAGTAGATGAAAAATAATAAACAACAGAGGTGCAAAATATCCCCCTGTTTCCACAATCATGAATAAATAATTCCCTACAAGCTCCATATTCTCCCTCCATTTCCAGTAGAGCTTGAAACCTATCAACAATTTTATATTAGTACATGTATATGACAATAGACGAGCCTTTATGACAATATGAAAAAAAGAGCCTGAAACAATTCGTTTTAGGCTCTTTTGTATATTTATTATTGAAGTGCTGCTTTAGCTTGTTCAACAATTTGAGAAAATGCTTTCTCATCGTGAATCGCTAACTCTGACAACATTTTACGGTTTACATCAATGCCTGCAACTTTAAGTCCATGCATTAATTTGCTGTATGAAATGTCATTTAAACGTGCTGCAGCGTTAATACGAGAAATCCATAATTTACGGAATTCACGCTTTCTTTGTCTGCGGTCACGATATGCGTATTGACCTGATTTCATCACTTGTTGTTTTGCTGTTTTAAATAATGTATGTTTTGAACCGTAATATCCTTTAGCGAGCTTAAGAACGCGTTTACGGCGTTTACGTGTCACTGTTCCACCTTTTACACGAGCCATTGTAAATCCCTCCTAGTCTTTATATACCTTTATCCTAACTTCCATCAAC
>DATGUV010000012.1:0-4763 GCA_035301025.1 Bacillota bacterium
ACTACCATCTTTATACTCTGTTCCTTCTGGTAGTACGTCTGTTACCTTGGCATTTTCGAGAGATGTTTTATTTTTATTCACGATCACTTGCCAATTAATTTCATCGGCATTATATCCTTTGTTCGGTGTACCGTTTTTCTCAATGGTTTTATCTTTATTTGATTTTTCAATCGGAATACGAAGTTCACCTTCATCACCAATCGGATCAATAATAACCTCTCCGCCTTCCTCTTCCACTTCCGCAAAATCTAATTGAGAAATAATCTCCATCCAACCACTAACTGCACTGTGCCCCTCAACAAAATCTGTAAAAGTTAATTCAACTTTTTTATCTGGAGTCACAACAGCATGAGCAATAACTTGCCCGGAATCATCTGTTAATTCAATCTCAATATTTTCTTGTATTTTAATCCCTTTTGGCAAATCAAACGTTTCTGTGTCACCTGCAACATAACTATGCCCATCTTCTAATTCCCAATTGAGTCTTAGTTTAAATTCCTGATGTGGATCCATTGGATGTTGTTCATCAAACGCTGTATCATCTAAATCTAAAATTTCATCTAATTCTAATGTAAATCCATGTTCTTCTGCGTCTGCAAGTGTATTTCCTTTAGTATTGGTTTCTTGCTTTTTGGAAATGCTCTCTTCTTCTGTTCCATTATCCTCAGTAGCTTCTTCTGCGTCTGACTTTTCCTGATCCGCAGCCGAATCTTCCTCGGATTGTTCGAGAGTAGTTTCTTCTGTTACTTCTTCACTTCTCTCATCTTCCTCTTCAACTACTTCTTCACCTGCCTCGCCCTCCGCATTCTCCACAACTACTGTTACTTCAAACACTCCAGTAGCTACTGTTTCCAGGCCTTCAATTCCTTCATCAAACTGAACGGAAACTTCACCCGCTTCCGTTGCTAAGAACGATCCAACTGTACCGTCTTCAAACGTCAGTTCGCCGGTTTGTTCTTCGGTAATAGCTGTGTTTTCTGGAAGTTCAGCTATGTACGGTTGATTGATTTCAACAGATTCATTGAGTGTCCATTGAAATTGAACGATAGCCTTATTTCCTTCTTCGTCTTCTGAAGCTTCAACGATAATTCCATCTGAAAGGATAGATGATGATCCCTCTCCTTCCGCTTGGACTTGGATGGTCATTCCAAGGTTTGTAAATACGGTTTGCAACAATAATGCTGCGATAAAAACGATCGAACTAATCTTATTCCTTCTCATTTTCTTCAACGAAACCCCTCCGCTTTTGTAAGCATTTCAAATAGATAGATTATGTGCATGCACATATCTATCTTTATTTTTTTATAATATTTTCTTTACCAAAGATAAGTATACAGAGAGGACCTTTACAGAATCTTTACAAGGAATCAAGAGACTCTATCACATAAAAAATCCCGTAAACGCATGAAAAATATGCATACGTTTACGGGATTTTTATGGTTGATAATGGACGGCTTGTACTTGGTTTCTGCCGGATCGTTTTGCTTGATACAGTGCGTCGTCTGCTTCTTTGACGAATGCTTCTTCTGCATCAAGTTCTGTCGGAATCGTACTGGTGACGCCGATGCTTACAGTGACGTTGGATCAATCTCTTTTTAGGCATCTTCATCTATTTCACCGGTTATTGTGCGTAAATCATTTACCCGGTAATTGTCTTTATTCGATTTCCACCGTTCATACCATTTTACAACATACGAACTTGGAGCGACTCCTAATTCTTCTTCAAGGGATTGTACAAGCGTGTTGTACTGAAAATCGACATAGGCAGATTTCCCTTCATAAGCAAAATGTTTCATTAGATTAAAATGGGCTTCTTCTACATCCGGATATCGTTCGCAAATCGTGTTATTCCAATGAATTGCTTTTGAGACATTTCCTTCCTGATCGTACTGATAAGCAATGTTGAGTGCGATTTGAATCCATTTCCGGTCGAGTCGCTCAGCTTCAGAGATTGCCCAGACAAAAGAGTGATCCTGTAAATAAGATCCTTGATAATGGACCATGGCTTGCTCATAAGATTCCAAATTCTCTCCTCGTAATGACGGTAATTGGTCCACTGTCCGCTCCCAAACTTCCACGTCAATCCGTACATGTCTAGTATATAAAACATAGCCATTCGTACAATTCTCTAATGTAAAATGATTTCCTAATTGTTGAATAACCCTGCGAATATGATAGACAGTCGTGTATAGCTGGGCATTGGCTTTCTCAACTTCCACATCTGGCCACAATAGTTCAATAATTTCATCTTTATACACAGACGTACCACGATTGTGTAATAATAGTAAAAATAACTCCTTCGTACGAGTGGTTCGCCACCGAATGGGCTCGTCATCTTTACCCTGCTTATGTAGCTGAAATTGTTTGGATAATTGAACATGTAAAACGTCTTTTTCGGTATTTGTTTTTTCCATTCTTTTTTTAACGAGCTTCTTTTGCACACGGGAGATTGTTGCTTTTAGTCGGTCTTTTCCCACAGGTTTCACAATATAATCCACTGCATTCAGTTCAAAAGCATGGACCGCATATTGTTCATGAGCTGTTACGAACACGATGATAAGTTCTGGATTTTCACGTAAAAGTCGGCGAGCTAACGCTACACCATCTTCTCCAGGAATATGGATGTCTAAAAAAGCTACATCTACATTTTCTTTTAAAATTACTTCCATTCCCTCACTAGGGTTTGTGAACGCCCCTAGTACATTCACATGATCCATTTCTTTTAATTGAAGCTCGAAAAAGTCTAATGCTATTTGTTCATCATCAATCAAAACAACATTCACCAGAATCTCCCCTTATAATAAATGGTTTAAAAACAATCCTTCTAGACTATCTATCTACCCTTTATTGTAACAAACAAAGGGGAGATTCACCTATATTTTATTTTAATTATTCGTTTTTGAGCTAATATACCCATGTCTAAAGTCTCTGTTTTATACCTTTTAGGTGCTTGTTTCTCGATACCTAGACATTTAACTTCTTTCTTCAACAAACTCCAGTTCAGGAACCCATTGGCTCATATGGTTCTTCATCTGTTTATACTTTTCCTCATGATCCTCTAATTCCTCTTCTGTCAATTCAAAAAACGGATATAATATCCAATCCTCTGCCGTTACATAAGTCATTAAAAAAGAAGGGCTATGGATTTCAATTGTGTTTGTGCGCGGGTCTTTTGAAATTTCTATTTGCACGATTCCACCGGTTTGTTTTTCAAAATCCCGTTGCCCAGAGAAGAAGTTTCCTAGAGAATACACAACGAAAGCTTTATTCCCATCTTTTCCTTCTACCCAATCTACAGGTTGAAGGACGTGGGGATGATGTCCAAGAACAATATCTGCCCCTTCATCCACTACAAATTGAACCAAGTCTTTTTGAGTAACGTTTGGCATTCGTGCATATTCTTCACCAAAATGCAGACTCGTGACAACTACATCTGCAAGTTTTTTTGCTTCAGCAATATCCGCAGCTATTTTTTTCTTATCAATGAAATTCACTAAATACTCCTTACCAGTCGGGACAGGAATTCCGTTTGTTCCATATGTATAAGCGACAAAAGCGAGAGAGATTCCTTCATCCGTTTCAACCACGCGCACCTTACTTGCATCTTCTGCACTTTCATACGCTCCCACGTATGGAATACCAATCTTGTTCCAATGATCAATAGCGCGGAAGATAGCTTCTTCTCCGCGATCAAGGGTATGGTTGTTGGCAATGGAAACAATATCTACCCCTAATTCCTTCACAGCGTCCCCTACTTCAGTTGGACTATTGAATGAAGGATAAGAAGATAACCCGATTTCCTCCCCACCAATCATCGTTTCTTGATTGGCAAATGTAACGGTTGCTGCTTCCATATATGGTTGCATGGATTTTACCATTGGCATGAAATCATAACCATCTTCTGTTTTCGCTTCATTATACACTCGGTCGTGAATGAGTAAATCTCCAACAGCTGCTAAGGAAATCGTTGGAAAAGGGTTTTCTTTATGTTGCAGTACTGGGTCTGCTGCAAGCTCCACATCTCGCACCTCCTTTTGTTGTTGCATGCATCCTACAAGGATAAAAAGGATACTAATGACACTAAGTACGATTGTCTTTTTCATCTTGGCACTTCCCTTACAAGCAAAAAGAGCCCTTCTGTCCAAGAGCTCTTTGTTCATTTGTTTTATGTTGACAAGATTCGCTTAGCTGTATGTTGTTGTTCCTGTTAAACGAATCATAACTAGCATAGCTTGGTACGCTTCTAAAATATCTTTCGCTTCGAAACGAACGATTGTCGTGTTTTCTTCCAGGGTACAGCCCGGAATTTGTGCAGCACTTTCCGCCTGACCATAATTGTTAAATTCTACGCGAATAACCGGATTACGCGGTGGAATAAATGGTTTTATATCATTTTTTTGTTCCAATGCTTCTTGAATTTTTTCTTTCAGAAGTGCCCGTGATTTCTCCGGATGCATAGAGTGCATAGCCGAGCGGGAAATGGTTTCTTTTACAGGAACAGTCACTACATTCGGTAGTAATTCCTCCGCTTCCTTACAAGCTCCATCATCTCCAGCAACCATAATTACCGGCACGCCAAAATGTCCAGCTACATAAGCATTTAACCCAATTTCTCCAACAAGAACGTCATTGATCCACATGTTTCTAATCGTTAAACTAATCGTATGGCTCATAATTCCTGGCATACCAGCCCGTGCGTGATATCCAGCAAAAACAACTCCATCATATGTTTCGTCTACCCCTTCCATCATGGATAAAGGTTT
>DATGUV010000013.1:0-9387 GCA_035301025.1 Bacillota bacterium
GTTGCATCTTCTTTCCCCCAAGCGATATTACTTCGTACAGATCCGCTAAATAACAAAGGACTTTGTGGAACATATCCGATGTTTGTGCGTATGTAATCCATCTGATAAGACGTAAGAGGTATGTTATCAATGTAAATATCACCTCGAGTTGCGTCATATAACCGTGGGATTAACTGAAATAGTGTTGTTTTTCCTGAGCCTGTAGCTCCCATAATGGCTAAACGTTCTTTTCCATGTACGTGGAAAGAAATATCGTGTAAAATTTGGGCTTTATTTTTATGATAGGAGAAATCTACCTGCTCAAAAGTAATACTACCCTCTGTAATACGAGGAGCATCTGCAGCACTTGGAGATTCAACCTCCTCTACCTGAACATCTAGGAGTGTAGATAAGCGAGAAGCAGATGCTTGAGCACGAGATAATCCCATTGTAATAAAGGTAAACATAGATATCGCCATAGAGATACGAAGTGCATAATTTACAATTGCCACAACATCCCCCACATCCGTTTCTCCAGCAATGGATTGAATGTTTCCAAACCATAAAATAGAAATTAAACTCATATTCATAATAAATATAAGAATAGGTGTGGATGCCTCAACAAAACGAAAAGTAGATCTCGTTCGATCTGCAAGTCCTTTATTCGCTCGATGGAATCGACTTTCTTCATATGTACGACGTAAAAATGCTTTCACGAGGCGCATGTTTGATAAGTTTTCCTGCATCACCCGGTTTACGAAATCAACCTTGGATTGTACTTTACGAAACATAGCAGTCGATTTTCTAAGTACCCAAAATATAAAGAATATAAGAAGTGGTACAGTTATTAGGAAAATAAGTGCAAGTCTAGCATTGATAATAAAAGCCATAATGACTCCGCCAAATACCATTAAAGGAGCACGAACCATAACACGGAGCGCCATAAACAGAGTTTGTTGCACTTGACGAACATCATTTGTAAAACGGGTAACGATAGAGGATGTTGGAAATCGTTGTAAATGTTTAAATGAAAAAGATTGTATTTTTTCAAACAATTTTTCCCGTAAATCATAAGCAAAACTGACACTTACATGGGATGCAAAATATGAATTAATAATTCCAGCAATGAAGGCAGCAATGGACATCCCTACCATAATGCTCCCCCAATAAATAATATAATCTAAATCTTCACCCTTCACACCAACATTAATCATTCTACCTAAGAAAAATGGAAGCAATAATTCTACAATGAGTTCAAAAAAAGTTAATGTATATGCTATAATAACGGGTAATTTATACGGTTTTAAAAATGATAATACAGTACGCACATTAGTCCTCCCATACTTTTTTATTACGAAATACGAAACAGTTATTCTTTATTATAGAATGAACGATCCCAATTATCCAAATATAACGCTTTCAAAAAATAAATGATGGAATATCTATAGTTTGCTATACTAATAGAACAAAGCAGAAATGAGGGACCTTATGTGTGGAAAACAATTGGAATTTTAGCTCATGTAGATGCAGGGAAAACAACTTTTTCTGAGCAAATATTATACCATGCAAATGAATTACGAGAAAAGGGTCGAGTAGATCACCAAAGTTCATTTCTAGATAGTCATGAAATTGAAAAAGAGCGGGGAATAACAATTTATGCAGATCAAGCTTCTTTTTCGTGGAATAACTCTACAATAACATTCATTGATACACCTGGACATATTGACTTTTCACCAGAAATGGAACGTTCCATACAAATTATGGATGGCGCGATATTAATCATTAGTGCTGTGGACGGAATTCAAGGACATACGGAAACTGTTTGGAATTTATTACGCAAACATCAGATTCCCACATATCTATTTATAAATAAGGTGGACCGGGAAGAAGAGGATTTATCTCGTGTGTTACAAGAGTTAGAACTTGAACTTACCGAAAATATGTTTAACCATGCGTGGTTACATGAAGATGGCACGATGAGTGAGGAGGGGATAGAATGTATTGCCGAGCGAGATGAGACTATTTTGCAAATGTACATTGAAGAAGGATATGATCAAGATGAATGGTTGCACACATATAAATGGCTCGTTCAAAGCGGTCAACTTTTTCCTTTTGGAAGTGGATCTGCGTTAAATGATCAAGGAATCGTTCCTTTTATGAATCATGTCGAAAGTTGTTTAGAAACATCTTTTAATTACGAAGGATCCTTTGTTGGTCGAGTGTATAAAATTAGACACGATAACAACCGAAATCGGTATACATATATAAAAGCTCTCGCTGGGACATTGAAAATAAGAGATGAAGTACAATTACCAGATGGGAGAGGTGAAAAAATTACTCAATTATTAACGGTACAAGGGAATAAGTTAGAGCCTGTTGCTTCTGTGCAAGCCGGTCAATTATTTGCTGTAACTGGTTTAACAGAATATCAACCAGGAGATACTATTGGAAATATTACAAAACAGATGACATTGGATAGTGTTCCCACTTTACAAGCAAAAGTAATTACAGGAAATGAGGTTCATGTAAAAGAATTATTAGAAGTATTTACATTATTAGATGAAGAAGAACCTTCCCTACATGTAGAATGGAATGAATATTTTCAAGAGATGTATGTGCGCGTGATGGGGAGGATACAACTTGAAGTATTGGAAAAAGTAGTTGAAGAACGATTTGGCTACCAGGTTTCATTTGGGAATCCAGAAATTTTATATAGAGAAACGATTCGTTCTGCAGTTACCGGATATGGTCATTTTGAGCCCTTACGT
Source organism: Bacillota bacterium (assembly GCA_035301025.1). GTDB lineage: Bacteria > Bacillota > Bacilli > Bacillales > Amphibacillaceae > CALAMD01. Next base: position 2,748 of record DATGUV010000013.1, read on the forward strand.
CATTATGCTGAGGTCCATTTACATATGGAGCCTAATCAGAGTGGAGGCGCAATTACTTTCCGTTCAGAGTGTCATACCAATGACTTGTCTGTAAGTTATCAAAATCTTATTGAACAATATGTTCTTGAGCAAGATCATCATGGACTATTAATTGGAGCACCCTTAACAGATGTGAAATGTACATTAACAATTGGTAGAGCTCATAAAGAACATACAGCTGGAGGAGATTTTAAAGAAGCGGTTCATCGGGCAATTAGACAAGGGCTGGAGAAAGCTGACAATGTACTACTTGAGCCTTATTATCATTTCACGGTAAAAGTACAACAAGACTTGATTGGGCGCATATTGTCTGATGTTCAACAAGCGAGCGGTAGTTTTGATTCGCCTGAAACGGTGGGAGAATATGTACATGTTCAAGGAAAAGTTCCTGTAGCTACATTTATGGATTATCCTTCTAGATTTGCTTCCTTAACAAGTGGAAAAGGTATTTTAACACTTACATTTAGTGGATATGAGCCTTGCCACAACAAAGAAGAAATCATAGAACGGATTGCTTATAATAAAGATGCTGACCCACTTTATACCTCATCATCAATTTTTTGTGCCAAAGGAAAAGGATATTCTGTTCCTTGGGATGAGGTTGAACAAATGATGCATTGTCAATTAAAATAGTACAAGGAGATGGTTATATGGCAACGATTGATGACTTTTTAACATTGGATGTTCGAATAGGTACGATTGTCCAAGCAGCACCATTAGAGAAGGCAAGGAAGCCAGCCATTACACTGGAAATTGATTTTGGTGACATAGGTATAAAGAGATCCTCCGCTCAAATCACTCATAAATATTCACCTGAGGAGCTAGTTGGTAGACAAGTTGTCGGAATCGTTAATTTTCCCCCTCGAAAAATTGTTGGATTTAGTTCAGAAGTACTCGTGCTTGGGGGAGTAGAGGGAGAAGAAGTAACACTCTTAGCACCTGATGAACATGTTAAAAACGGAACGCCAGTAGCATAAACACATCCACCGAAAAAATTCGGTGGATGTGTTGTATGAAAACAGAATAAACGGAGCATATTTTCATTTATTCTACTGTACATTCGAAAATGATTTTTTGGCCTTTATCATTCTTTTCCGCTAAGTTACCTTCGAAGTTTTCACCTTTTTCCCCATAATGTTCTTCAGATTCAATTGATCTACCACTGTTTGATTCAATGATTAAAATTACTTCAGAATCATTAATGTCTGGTCGTGGCATTTGTACACGTATGGTGCCATCTGGACGAACAACACCTCTACTTGTATATCCAGAAATTTCATAACCAGGTACTTCAAGAGATGCTTTTACTCCAGTTAATTCAATCAAGTTACTATCAATAAAAATATCATAATAATCATCTTTAATCTCTACATGATTTTCTTCCATCCACACATTGTAATCACCATAGTCACTTGGTTCGTCCCAATTATTTTCATCAAAAGATACTTGTACGTCAGGAGTTAGCTCAATCAGGACTGAAGCAATTGCAGCAGTACGTGTTCGCTTTGCATCCGTTATTTTTTGCTTAAAAGCCCCTTGAATGTTTTCGCCTTCCTCCCCATATATTTCTTGGAATTCTTTATTATCGAATTTATGAGGAATAAATTGAACCTGAACTTCAATAGGTTCACCGGTTAACCCTTCTTCATCCACATCTTGTTCAAAATAAAATTCGCCATTTTCTTCTACTTCAGTTTCTCCTCGAATATATGTGTGTTCTGACCCATAATGATATGTTCGAATTTGTAAGAGAGCACCTTCTGGTAAATTTGTTTGTCCTTCAACAGTGAACCCATCATTAATGGTTATTTCACCATCAAATACTACTTCAAGCTCATCCTGATTGCTTCCATTCTCTTGACTAGATATATCCGTAGCAGGTGGGGGAGCCATATCTCCACCAACATTTTCGGTAAAGGATGTTGTTAATTGTTCGTAATGTGTATACAAATCTTCTTCAGAGGTTTGTTCAATCGGTAGTAATTCAAGTTCTTTTTCGGAAAATATATCATATTCTTCAGCAATATGTTCCATTTCATCTTGATATGCTTGCCTTATTTCTACATGTTTATCAGTTAAGTGACGAAGGTTTTCTAATTGCTTATCAATTTTTATTTCTTGATTACTATCATGAAGCTTTATTACATGTTTAAAAATACTTTCAATAGATGTGTATATTTTCTCATGGCTAGTTACAACTTCAATAGATGCATTGTTAAAATCGATTAAATCATCATTTTCCAATTCGGCATTTTCTAAAGAAATAATAATTTCTTCGTGATTAGGAATGATTTGATCCGTTAATAAGTTCATTACTTCTGTTGCATCTTTATCAATAACAGCGTTTGAAAACTCTTTTAGCACTTTCTCAGTAGTTTGACTAGCCTTCATTGCATCTGTGTATCCATCTTCATAATATGTCTCTGCTTCTTTCTCAGAATTGCTACAACCTGCTAGCAACACGAGTAAAAGTATGAAACAAATGGTCCAATTCACCTTTTTAAAACACAAGTATATCTCTCCTCATATGGTACTTGAGTGATGTAGTAATTTATATAAAGTATTGTATGGATAAGTCATATTCACTCATGTAAATAAATCATAATTAATCACGTAAGATAATGCAAGAGGAGTTCTACCTATATTTATTATTGACTTTTATGGATTCGTAGATTTATTTTTCGGACGAATAACTAACAAGGCCAAAAAAGAAGCAATTAACCCGACACTTGCAGCTGATAAAAAAAGGAATTGATGGGAGTATTTGATCAGGATTGCAAATACAGGTGGACCGAGTGCCACACCAATAAAACGTGCACTACTGTATATAGAACTAATTGTTCCCCTTCGTTGTTTATCGATGCCAGCAGTAATGAATGTGTCTAAACAAGGAAGGGATAAGCCAATTCCAACACCAGCCAATATTAAGCCACTTATAATCCAGACAATATGCTCTGAAAAACTAATCAAAAATATGGATAAGGTTAATCCAATACAGCCTATAAACGTGATCCATTTCATGTGAGCTTTATTAGAACCAATATTTTTACCAGTAATATATGAGGTCGTAGATAAAGCAAGTAGGGGAATAGCTAAGATCAATCCTTTCATAATTCCAGTTTGATTATGGCTTTCTTCTAGGAGTGTTGACAGGTGAAATAACACGCCAAACAGAATATACATTTGAATACCACCGATAGCAAATATACCGTATAACCATCGACCTTTTTGGATGAAAATATTCTGAATTCCTTTTAAAAACTCTGTAAAGTCAAGAGGTGTATCTTCATCTGTTTTAGGGACTTTTAACAAGAAAATAACAGACAACAAAGAAAGGACGCTAAATATAGGAATCGATAAGAGAGGAGTATACCATGTAATCATTGCTAAAGATGCTCCAATAATTGGACTTAATACTTTTCCAATGGTGTTGGAGGTTTCTACCATCCCTAGACCTGCACTTACTTTCTGATCCTCTTTGTACATATCACCAATTAAGGGAAGTACAACTGGAAATGTTCCAGAAGCTCCAATACCTTGAATGATTCTTCCAATTAAAATTAATATAAAGGATTCATTCATAAACATTGCCGCTAAACCACTTACAAGTCCTCCGATGGCTGTAATGACTAAACTAGGAACAATAATCTTTTTTCTACCAAATCGATCGGATAAATAACCGGCAATAGGAATGAGTATAATGGCAATCAAAGAATAAACTGTGATGATTAGACTAGATTGAAACGGGCTTATCCCAAGCTCCTTTTCCATCATTGGTAACACAGGAATTAGCATAGAGTTCCCTAAAGTCATCACTAAAGGGACTGAGGCGACTGCAAATAGATCCAACGTCTTTTTCTCATTCATGTAGAGGCTCCTATTCATTTTTTCATGTATACATGTAGAAGGGATTTGAATATATTACAAGTGGGTACAGTCCGTTTAAGAAAGGAAAATATATGTTCATGTATTACACCACACGTATGTTATGCTACCGCACGATCACTTCTAGTCCCGTTAAATCCCTTGAAACTACATGTGGTAGTGAGGTAGCTATTTTTGTCCATTATGAAATGCATTCATGTGTAGAGGACTTTGCATATTTTATTACACTATATTTCCCTCATGAAATAGGACTATACGCATTTTATGTTGGGGATTGATGGAAAAAATGGGGTGTGAAGGCTCGTATATGAACAGTTGACAATTTAAAATGAAGTACGTATACTATTACATGTTGTTGTAATATATGATTCCGTAGCTCAGCTGGGAGAGCGCCACCTTGACAGGGTGGAGGTCGTTGGTTCAAGCCCAATCGGAATCACTATATGAGAAATGCTTGACCTGTTCAGGTCAAGCATTTTTTTAGTCGAAAATAGGAACTTATGCGAACAAAATAATCAGCAGCATTAATCTACTTATCAGCTTCACTATTACTAGATTCAAATTTAAATACAAGAATCTACAGGCTTCCATGTATATTACACTTGTTTTTCTTCGTAAGCTTCCGTATGATATTTAAAATGAAAGGGAAAGAAGGGTACATCATGCATCCTATTTTACGAGATTTACCAACTGAATTCACATCTGAGAGGCTCCTTATCCGCATGCCTTTACCAGGGGATGGGAAAAAGGTGTATGACGCTATTCGCTATTCACGGAGATCATTACAAAAGTGGCTTCCATTTGCTCAACAGGAGCAATCGGAGGAAGAAGTGGAGATTAATGTGCGCTTAGCACACATTGATTTTTTAAAGAGAGAAGATTTGCGATTACATATTTTCTGTAAAAAAACAAAGAATTTCATCGGCTCCTCGGGATTGCACCGGATTGACTGGGACGTTCCTAAAGTTGAAATCGGATATTGGATCGATGATCGTTATAGTGGTAAAGGATATATCACAGAAGCAGTAGAACGAATTACAATGTATGCAATAGATGAAATTAAGGCTCGTCGGATTGAGATTCATTGTGATGAGAAAAATGTGCGTAGTAGGGCAATTCCAGAACGTTTAGGATTTGAATTAGAAGGAATCTTTAAACAAGATAGTGTAGCTGTAAATGGACAGGGTTTAAGGAATACATGTGTGTATGCAAAGATTTTTAACACATAAGGGTTCTCATTGCATCAAAACCAAAAACGAATAAATATTTGGTTTATACAAAAGGCGAGACTTTATGAATTGCTTAACGTAATAAAATAAAGAGAGACCCCTCTCTTTATTTATTGAAGTTTTTATACTCGAAGATACATACACACGAAAGGCTATTGGTTATAGAAAAAATAAATTAAATCCCCAAAGAACGACTAGGGCAAATGGGGGGAATGTTGTTAAGAATGTATTTACGATAGGATTACGAGTTTGGAAGAGTAGTGTGAAGATTGCTGCTCCAATACATGCAGATCCAATAAGCACTTCATTTGTAAAAACAAAGAATGTAATTGCTGCAATGACCCAAACTCCTGCTAAAAAAGGGATTGGTGATTGTTTGGGTTTAATTCGAAGCAATCCATAATCGACAATAAATGTGAGCAAATAAATCCCAATAAAAGCTAAACTCATGATATTTGTAACTTGTGGTAAAGTAAATTGTTGGATAAAGAAAATGATAATAAATAGGTTGAAGCTAAAGTATGCAGAACCTGCATATAGCCACGCGTGAATGGACATATTTCTCACTCCTTTTTTGAATTTTTATGAAATTGATAAAGAATTGTAACTATATATATTCGACATAAGTTTTTAAAAACCTTTTTTTACCCGAAAATAATTTGGGAAGCTTGCTTTTGGGTTGGATGAAGGTTTATTTACGTAGAGTTATCGTTGAATAGAAAAAATCATTTGACTATAGACAAATGAAGAAGCTCTTAATATGATATATACTATACCTACTTGTACGTAAGTTTCAATTAAATGCAACAATTAATGGTAGTTATTCCTCATTATACCTAATTTTGAAAAAAAGATATACAATCAACTAGATTTTGAGTACATGAACACATATGCATGTGAAGAGAGGTGATTCATTTGGTCATTTCAATGCCATTTTTATTATTTTCTGGCAGTATTGTAGGAATGTACATGTCTTTAGCTGTTACATTAGTATTTGTTGCGGCTGCAACACTCCTTATTGTTTGGTTTATTCCAATGATCAATGAATTAAAAAATTTTATTATTGGATTGGTCGTTATAATTACCGCATTTGTATGGATTAAAATTAATTTATTTTCATAATGACCAAAAATAGCTCCTACACTACCACGTGTATTTTTAAGTGACTTAACGGAACTACAAGTGGTAGTGGAGTAGCATAGCAATACGTATTATGAAATTTATTTCATGAGTAAATCAATTTCGACATGGATATGTTGGATAAACGCCTGCATATTCGTGTCGTATTTTATTGCTCATGAAAACACTGAGTAAGAACAGTAGCAAGAATGTGCCCAGCAGTAACCGGAGCAGTTTTCCCAGGAATCCCCAGCAAGTGTTCATATGTTAAGCCAGATTGTTTTGCATATAAATAATCCATTCCACCAGGGGAAGAGGCAACGTCAATTATACGAATAGACTCATGCATCTCATCGATAATTTCTGGA
>DATGUV010000014.1:0-28707 GCA_035301025.1 Bacillota bacterium
TACTCCAACCCCTGCAACTACACGGGTTGTACAAATCGAACCAGGTCCAATTCCAACCTTAACGATCGTTGCTCCCGCTTCAATTAATGCACGTGTCGCTTCACCAGTTGCAACGTTTCCAGCAATAATATCTAGGTTAGGATATTTTTCACGTACCCGCTTCACTTGTTCAATAACCCCTTGGGAATGTCCATGTGCCGTATCAATAACAATGGCATCTACATGGGCTTTTACAAGGGCTTCAATACGGTCCATCGCGTCACCTGTCACCCCAACTGCTGCACCGACCATCAATCTCCCTTGGTCATCTTTTGCGGAATGAGGATATTCAATCACTTTCTCTATATCTTTAATCGTAATTAATCCTTGTAAGACACCTTCCTCATCGACAAGTGGTAATTTTTCGATACGATGTTGTTGAAGGACTGTTTTCGCTTCTTCTAACGTTGTTCCAACATCTGCTGTAATTAAGTTTTCAGAAGTCATTACATCAGAAATAACAATGGAGTAATCTTCAATAAAACGTAAATCACGATTCGTCAAAATTCCAACTAACTTTTTCTCATCTTCGTTATTCACAATGGGAACACCAGAAATTCTAAATTTGCCCATTAAATGTTCAGCATCATATACTTTATGCTCGGGTGTTAAATAAAATGGATCTGTAATGACTCCACTTTCAGAACGTTTTACACGATCAATCATCTCTGCCTGTTCTTCAATGGACATGTTTTTATGAACAATTCCTAGACCGCCTTGTCTTGCCATTGCAATGGCCATGGATGCCTCTGTAACTGTGTCCATTCCTGCACTTATAATGGGTGCTTGTAACGTGATGTGTTCAGAAAGTTTTGTTTGCAGTGACACTTCTCGTGGCAAAATATTTGATTCTGCAGGAATTAATAATACATCATCAAACGTTAAACCTTCTTTTTGAAATTTATCTGTACGCATAAGTATCCTCCTTGTTATTAGAAACCACCGGGACGAACGACTATTTATATTAAATGTGTATATACTATCCTACTGAATTCTACTTTTTCTTGCAGGGTTTTTACACGATTGCTTAAACGATTGGGTTTGCTTTTTTATACCATTTCCCTTTGCAAATATAGAGTTTATTTTCTCTTTAGAATACGTTAAACACATGCTTTTTTCAACTAGATTGAAACAAAGACGAGGAAGAAAATGAATTCAAAATATTAACTTATTACATGTTTTTCCAATTCGTGTACACTTACTAAACTCTCCCCAAAAACGTCTCATTTTTAGGAGGAACATATGGTTAATCTTACGTCCTATCCCATTTTTACCCATATTCAATCTGAAGAACATGCATATAGATTTTTAAAAAAGATATACGAACTTCAAGGCTTCTGTGATGTGGACGCTCTTAGTTATCAAAATGCAAGTTCCTTCATGCACGCTTTTTCCAGCGGGTTAGCTTTTTTCAATGAAGGAAAACAAGCCTCTTTTTTAACGAAACCTATGTTGCTTTTTTATGGATGTTCACATTTAATAAAAGGATTACTCCTAGCTGTTCAACCAACCTATCCATCTACAACAAAAGAGTTAGCACACGGAGTTTCATCCCGCAAAAAGAAGAAGAAAAACTATGCATTTTTACAAGATGATGTCCGCACCCAGCGTCATGGTCTATTTCCTGTTGCAGCTGCCTCGTTATTTCAGCAGCCAATTCAAGTCCATCAAACCTATTCCATGCATCATTTATTAGCACTCATTCCTGAAATGAGTTCATTATTTTCCCTTCAAGGAAAGAGCTATTTGGAACATGTAGGATGTGTCCATGAGAAGCACGTTACCTTCTCAGAACAACTATTAAGTAGGTATCATGTTCCAATTAAAGGACTCCTACAAAAAATTAAAAAATCTCTACCACCTATTTGCCATTTGGAAACGAGTGACGATGGATACATTATTCACTTTCAAGATTCCTTAGAGTATCCTAAACATCCTTTCTACACTGAACAATCCACAGGGAAACTATTTTTCCCAAGTAGACGATCCTTTTTTACTCAACTAGATGAACTGCTCATCCATTATTTAGTGTTGTATAATATAAGCATGATGACTCGCTATGAACATGAGTGGTGGGGAGAGACCATTGGTGCAAAAATAACCACTGACTTTCCAATGATCCAACATTTTCTTACAACAACTACTGAAAAAGTTCCTTTTCTCGTTCATACATATATCAAATACCTCATATAGCTTACAAAATTTCCTCAATGTAAATATCTCGGTAATCTCCTAACGGATAAAGCTCATCTGTATCATGTATTTGAATGATTGGACGCATTGGTTGATCTGGATGAATAAAAACAATTTTCCCCCTTTTCCCATTGGATAATACCACGGGGTTTCCTACGGATAATGGAGCAAATTCGTCCACAAAAGCTTCCACTGCTTTTCCTTGTAAAGTAACATTACGTTCTTCCCATATTTCTTCACAAATACGGTAGATCGATTGTTTTTCTTGATAAGGTCTTTCAGACGCCATGGCATGGTACATATCACATACAGCAATAATATGTGCATATGGATGAATTCTTTTTCCTTGTACACCTAAAGGATAACCTGTGCCATTTAATCGTTCGTGATGTTGCAATACAGCTACTTTCGCCCCTTGTGTTAATGTTTGAATCGGCTCAACCATTCGGTATGAGTACAAAGGATGTTCGTGTACAAGTTGCACTTCTTCAGCACGTAATGGTCGACTCGATGTAGGGATTTTTTCATCAATATGAGACATTCCACTATCTGCAAATAATGCTGCAAGCCCAACTTGAATACTTTCACCACGGTCATATCCAATTCTTCGTGCTACATATGACGAAAGGAGACTCATGGCCACGCTATGGTGATACATATAAGACTCATTTGTAGCGTACAAATGAACCCGTTGTAAAAAACTCTTTTCTTCTTCTACTCGGTCAAGTAACGGAATCATTTGATAACGAATAGCTGGCATATCTACTGCCAAGTGTTGACGCCACGTTTGAAAATGGTCAATCATAAATTGAACGGCATTCTCATACATGTACCTAATAGGACGTTGTGGTTGAGTTGGATCTATTTTGTGCATTGTTTTTTTAGAAGGTTTTACATGTTCTCCATCTATTGTTTTTGGTGAAACATATACGTCCTCTACTAAAAAAGCATGAATAAAACGAATATGTTCATCTGTTAAAACGGTTTGTTGCCTCACAATCGGCCTACCTGTTTTACCGATAATATCTTTTTCTAAAATATATCCTTCTTCAAGCTCCCTTGCATGAATACGCATGAAATCCCCCCAAACCCTTTCATGAAAGTAACCTAGCAAAAAAAGAAACTCCCAACACGTACAACGTATATGGAGTTTCTTTTCCTCAATCAAGTGAATCCCATCATGATTAAAAGTACAATATGCACATCATGTCGCTCACAACTACATGATGTATGAACACTTCAATGCATGAATGACATTCATTAAATTATTTATTCTTCTATATCTTCATCAGCTTCAGTAGACTCTTCAACCTCTATATCGTCAGAGTCTACGGGTTTTACATCTGTTGTTGCTTCTGTTTCCTCTTCTTCTCGTTCTTCAATTTCTTCGATGACTTCTTCTTCCTCAATTTTGGCAATGGTAGCAACTTCTTCGTCATTTTGTAAACGAATGAGTCGAACACCTTGTGTATTTCGACCTGTTTGAGCGATACTATCAACTGAAATTCGAATAAGTACCCCTGCAACGGTCATAAGCATTAGGTCTTCTTTTCCAGTTACAGCTTGTACCGTAACAACATGTCCAGTGTCTTCTGTTAACTTACACGTAAAGATTCCTTTACCGCCACGATTTGTAACACGATACTCTTCTTCATTTGTTCGTTTTCCGACACCGCGATTCGTAACGTGTAGCACTTGCATACCTTTTTCTAAGATTTCCATAGAAACGACTTCATCATCGTCTCTTAAATTGATTCCCCGTACTCCTGCTGCTGTACGCCCCATAGTACGCACTTGTTCTTCCTCAAAACGAATTAAATATCCCTGCTTCGTACCAATCATAATATGTTTATTACCGTCTGTTAATCGGACAGAAATCAACTCATCGTGATCCCTTAAGCCAACTGCGATTAAACCGCTTTTTCGGATATTAGCAAATTTATCAAGGGAAGTTCGTTTAGAAATACCATGTTTTGTCGTAAAGAATAAATAGGAATCCTCAACAAATTCATCAACTGTAATAACAGCATTGATCCATTCATCTGGTTCAATTTGTAACACGTTAATGAGTGGAATTCCTTTGGCAGTTCGACCAAATTCAGGAATTTCAAATCCTCTCGCTCGGTACACTTTTCCTTTATTTGTAAAGAATAGGACTGTTGAATGGGTTGAAGTTGACACTAAATGTTCCACAAAGTCATCTTCATTCATTTCCATTCCTTGAATCCCACGACCACCACGATGCTGTGTACGATACGTAGATGCTGGAAGGCGTTTAATATATCCTTTATTCGTTAATGTAATAACAATATGTTCTTCAGGAATTAAATCTTCATCCTCAAAGAAATCAGCTCCACCAACGACAATTTCAGTCCGGCGTTCATCATCAAAACGCTCTTTAATATCCGTTAATTCTTCTCGAATAATTTCAAGAACTTTCTCCTCATCTGCTAAAATTGCTTTTAATTCCTCAATGAGTAATTGAAGTTCCGCATATTCCTCTTCAATTTTATCTCGCTCTAGTCCTGTTAAACGTTGTAAGCGCATGTCTAAAATGGCTTGTGCTTGTTTTTCAGACAACTGGTAACGTTCCATTAATCCCGTACGAGCGATTTCAGCTGTATCTGAATTACGAATAAGTGAAATAACCTCATCTAAATGATCAAGGGCAATACGTAAACCTTCTAAAATATGAGCACGGGCTTCAGCTCTGCGTAATTCAAACGCTGTTCTACGTTCAATAATTTTAATTTGGTGTTCTAAATAATGATGTAAACACTCTTTTAACGACAATACTTTTGGCTGTCCATTCACTAAAGCTAACGTATTTATTCCAAAAGTCGTTTGCAATGAACTGTATTTATATAAATTATTTAAAATAACGTCAGCGTTAGCATCTCGTCTTAATTCAATCACAATCCGCATTCCGTTTCGGTCAGATTCGTCACGTAAGTCTGTAATTCCTTCGACCCGTTTCTCCCGAACAAGTTCTGCGATTTTTTCAATAAGTCGTGCTTTGTTTACTTGGTACGGAAGCTCAGTAACGATAATTGTTTCACCACCGTTTTTCCGTTCTTCCATATTCACTTTAGCACGAATCGTTACAGAACCTTTTCCAGTTTCATAAGCTCGTCTAATTCCACTTTTCCCCAAGATTAATCCAGCTGTAGGAAAGTCTGGTCCGTGAATATGATTTTCCATTAATTCATCTACTGTAATATCGGGATTGTAACTTAAAGCAAGTACAGCATCAATTGTTTCACCAAGGTTATGTGGTGGAATATTTGTTGCCATTCCTACTGCGATTCCTGAAGAACCATTGACAAGTAAGTTTGGAAAACGTGCAGGCAAAAATACAGGCTCCTGCTCACTACCATCATAGTTATCTTGGTAATCAATCGTATCTTTGTTAATATCTCGTAATAACTCTGTTGATAATTTAGACATTCGTGCTTCTGTATAACGCATAGCTGCAGCGGAATCTCCATCTACAGAACCAAAGTTTCCATGTCCATCTACGAGTAAATAACGATGACTAAAATCTTGTGCCATACGTACCATTGCTTCATAAATTGACGAGTCTCCATGTGGGTGGTATTTACCCATGACATCCCCGACAATTCTTGCAGATTTTTTATATGGTTTATCTGAATGCATACCAGATTCATTCATTGAATATAAAATACGGCGGTGTACAGGTTTTAACCCATCTCTCACGTCAGGTAAGGCACGTGAAACAATTACACTCATCGCATAATCTAAAAATGACGTTTGCATTTCTTTACTTAAATTAATTTGTTCGACATTAGAACGATTCCCATCCACTCTCAAAAAACCTCCTGTCATCTGAAAAGTAAGTTTCTACTTTTCTAGGAAGATTGTGCTTACAGCAATCTTCCTATTCATCAATCATTTCTTTTATCCTTCATCTTTGTTCATTACACGTCTAGATTTTCAACGTACTGTGCATTTTCTTCAATGAAATCTCGGCGTGGTTCGACGCGATCTCCCATTAATACGTCAAAAACATGGTCCGCTTCAATCGCATCTTCCAGTTGAACTTGAAGCAATGTACGTGATTCAGGATTCATCGTTGTTTCCCATAATTGCTCGGCATTCATTTCTCCTAACCCTTTGTAACGCTGTAACCCTGGTTTAGGTGTTTGTGGAAGTTCTGCTAATTTTTGTTCCAATTCTTCATCACTATATGTGTAATAAATCGCACGACCCTGTTTAATCTGGAACAGTGGTGGTTGCGCAACATATACATAACCGTTTTCTATTAATGGACGCATAAATCGATAGAAAAATGTAAGTAATAATGTACGAATATGGGCACCGTCTACGTCAGCATCCGTCATAATGACAATTTTATGGTAACGGGCTTTTGTAATATCAAAATCTTCCCCAATACCTGTCCCTAAAGCTGTAATCATCATACGAATCTCTTCGTTAGAAAGCACACGATCAAGACGAGCTTTTTCAACGTTTAAAATTTTACCTCTTAATGGCAGTATTGCTTGGAAATGACGATCTCTTCCTTGTTTTGCTGAACCACCAGCAGAGTCACCCTCTACAATGTACAATTCGCTAATTTCAGCATCTTTAGATGAGCAATCTGACAACTTTCCAGGTAAATTGGATACATCTAATGCACCTTTTCTGCGCGTAAGCTCACGAGCCTGGCGAGCTGCAATGCGTGCACGGGAAGCCATTAGTCCTTTTTCAACAATGGTACGTCCAACTTGTGGATTTTCCATTAAAAATGTTGATAATGCACGGCTAAAGATTGTATCTGTAACCGAACGAACTTCACTATTTCCTAGTTTCGTTTTCGTCTGTCCTTCAAATTGTGGATCTGTATGTTTGATGGAAATAACAGCTGTTAATCCTTCGCGAACATCATCTCCAGTTAAATTCGGATCATCTTCTTTAAACAAGTTACTTTTACGTGCATAGTCATTAATCACGCGAGTTAACCCTGTTCTAAAGCCGACTTCATGGGTTCCACCTTCATGGGTGTGGATATTATTCGCATAGGAATATAAATTGCTAGCAAATCCTGTATTATACTGTAAGGCTACTTCTACAGAAATGTCATCTTCTTCACCCTCAGCGTAAAAAGGTTCATGAATGACCTCTTTTTTACGGTTTATATATTCAACATATGAACGGATTCCGCCTTCATAATAAAAATCAACAGGCTCAGAGTCTGTTCGTTTATCTTGTACAGAAATCGTTAGTTTTTTCGTTAAAAATGCAAGTTCTCGTAAACGGTGTACAAGAACATCAAAATCAAATGTCGTACCTTCTTTGAAAATTTCTGGGTCTGGTTTAAACCTTGTTTCAGTTCCCGTATGGTCTGTTTCACCGATGACTTTCATTTCACCTTGTACAATTCCACGTTCAAATCGAATGTAGTGAATTTTTCCATCTCGATGGACAGATACTTCTAGTTCTGAGGAAAGGGCGTTTACAACAGCTGCACCAACCCCATGTAATCCTCCTGAGACTTTATATCCGCCTCCACCAAATTTCCCTCCAGCATGAAGAACTGTCATAATGACTTCTACTGCTGGTTTTTTAGAATCTTCATGGACGTCAATGGGAATTCCACGACCATTATCAATGACTGTTAAACTTTCATCTTTTTCAATAATGATTTGAATATGGTCACAATACCCAGCTAATGCCTCATCAATACTATTGTCCGTAATTTCCCATACGAGATGGTGAAGTCCAGTTTCACTCGTTGAACCAATATACATACTCGGACGTTTACGAACCGCTTCAAGTCCTTCTAAAATTTGAATTTGTTCTGCACCATATAATTGTTCTTGTGCATGTTTTTCTTCCATTGACATTATTTCACCCACATTTCATTTTCTTCACTGATGAATGTATTTCACACTTTGGTCATCTCAGTTGTATGCTTTCATTTAGATATGAAACTATCATTTTTTTATTTAAAATGTATGCCATCATCTAGTTTGTGAATCATAGAAACAACTCTAGATCGTTTCTTTAACGTAGACACAGATAATGTACTGTAGTAAATATAATCAGTTGTAATGACAACTGACTTCGCACCTTTTTTTGTGCCTATCACAATGCCATCTTCTATTCCATTTTGGATCATTTCTTCCATGATGGACGAGGATGACAGAACATCTTGTTCAATAATCGTAACAATCTCACGTGAGCGGATCACATTGTCATTTCCAATATGGACGAACATTTTATCCCTCATTCCATGATTAATTTCCCTTGCTTCACTTCATAAATGGCAGCTTGTTCCAGTGTTTCATGATGAATCCCGTCAACACTTGTCGTCGTAACAAATGTTTGAACCTTTCCTTGAATCGTACTTAATAATAAGGATTGACGATAATCATCTAGTTCGCTTAACACATCGTCTAATAATAAAATTGGGTATTCGCCAATTTCTTGTTTTATCAATTCAATCTCAGCTAACTTCACTGATAATGCGGTTGTTCGCTGTTGTCCTTGCGAACCATACACCTGAACATCCCGATTATTAATGTAAAAGAGTAAGTCATCACGATGTGGACCAATTAATGTGGTCCCTCGATCCACTTCCTTTTGTTGAATGTTTTTAAATGCCTTCGTAAATTCCTCCTCAATCTTTTCTAAAGGAGCATCTTTTGAAACATCAATCGTTGCCTCATATGTCATATGTAATTGCTCCAGCTCACGGCTAATATTTTTATGAATCGGTTGAGCAGACGCATTTAACTTATCAATAAAGGTAAATCTGCGTTCTAGTAATGTAGAGGCATGTGTAATGAGTTGCTCCGTTAATACTTCTAGTACAACTTTATCTGCTTGTTGTTGACGTTGCATTTTCTTTAAAAGATGATTGCGCTGCTTCAGTAACTTCTGATATTGGGATAGATGATATATATAGCTAGGTTGCATTTGTCCTAATTCCATATCAATGAATCGTCGACGTATTTGAGGAGAACCTTTCACTAATGTTAAGTCTTCTGGAGCAAACATCACTACGTTCATTGATCCAATATAATCACTTAATCGCTGTTGTTCTAAATGATTTATTTTTGCCTTCTTTCCTTTTTTGGAAAGAATGATTTCTAAGGGAAAAGTTCTATCCCTTTTATGCAGTGTTCCTCGGATACGGGAAAATTCTTCCCCCCATAAAATACATTCTCGCTCACGAGGGGTCCGGTATGATCGCGTGAAAGCTAGAACATAAATAGCTTCCATTAGATTTGTTTTCCCTTGAGCATTTTCACCAATAATTACGTTGATTTTATGCTCAAATGATACGTTTAAATCTGCATAATTTCGATAATTTTTTAATTCCAATTGTTCAATATGCATGAAATCCCTCTTTTAGATAACTCCCTGTTTGTATGTATGTTTTTAGGGAAATGGTAAATGTACATCTCCTTAAATGAATGTTCGAAATAGATTTCATGGAAGCTTAAAAGCCCAGTTCTCTATTCGTAAACATTCATTTTTGAAAAAAGGGGATTCATTGTTCTTTAACAATAAATGTGCCGATGTCTTCAATGGAAATAACATCACCTGGATAACATTTTTTCCCACGACGATGTTCTCGTTCTTCATTTAGGAGAACACCTTCTGTTTGAAGAAAATGTTTAATCATTCCGCCAGAGTCAAACACATTTG
Source organism: Bacillota bacterium (assembly GCA_035301025.1). GTDB lineage: Bacteria > Bacillota > Bacilli > Bacillales > Amphibacillaceae > CALAMD01. The sequence goes on from DATGUV010000014.1 coordinate 9,907, forward strand.
CTAATTTTAACAATTGTCCTAAAGGAATATACGAAGTTTCAATTTCAATTTCCGTATGCACTTGCATTCACCAAATTTCTGTATTGTATATAGAATCATATACGCAATTAATGCTTAGCTCTATTTTACTAAAGTTTTGCCATGATTGAAAGGGAATACACCCAAAAGGATGAAAAACGCTTAAAAGTACCTAGAAATGATTTTAAAATTGCATATTCCATTAAAATCCGCTCTTTTACACACTCGGAATGAAATGTTTATGAACGAAAAGAAATTATTTCAACAAAAATAGATGTGTACTATATGTTTTTGTGCTTGTTACAGCTATTTTTACATAAAAAGCTTCTACCTTAAAAAAGATAGAAGCTGTTTTTCTCGGTGATATTCAACATAGGCTTTTTTACCTGTGTTTAATATGTTCTTACTGGAACAATTAATTGTAAAATAGGGTCGCCATTTGTTGGACGAATGATAAATGGGCGCATCGCACCTGTGAAATCAATGGATATTTCATCGCATTCTACCGCACGTAATGCATCAATCATATATTTTGCACTAAAAGAAATTTTTAATTCCTCTCCAGTCATAGACTCAAGAGACATTTCTTCTGCTACTTGACCAACTTCTGGAGAATTACTCGTAATCTCGATCCGCTCGTTATCGATTGTGGATAACTTTACTACATTATTTCTTTCTTCTTTTCCTAGTAAAGAAGCCCGATCAATTGTATGGAGTAAATCCCGTGTTTTTATATGTAATTGTGTTTTGCTCTCATCTGGAATTAAACGGGATGTTTCAGGATATTTTCCGTCTAATAACCGTGATAAGAAGTATAAATCTTTTGTCTTAAATAAAACTAAGTTGTTCGTCATACTTACTTCAATAGTTTCGATAGAATCATCTAAAATTTTATATAATTCATCTAAACTTTTACCTGGAATAACGATACTAGGAATTTCAATAGATGTATCCTCAAGCTTTGCCTTTCTCGATGCTAATCGATGACTATCTGTTGCAGTAATGGTTAATTCACCATCAGAAACCTGCAAGTTTACTCCCGTTAAAATAGGACGGGTCTCCATAGTTGAAATAGCAAAAACAGTTTGTTTAATAATCGATTTTAATAGATCCGTTGGAATAGAAAATTGCTCATCAACTTGAATTTTCGGTAGTTGAGGATATTCTTCTGCATCTTGTCCATTTAAATTGTATAAAGCTTTTCCAGATTGAATGGTAACATTTAGTTCGTTATCTGCTTCAATATGAACAATATTTTCAGGTAACTTACGAATGATTTGTGGGAAATAACGTGCTTGCAAGACAATACTTCCAGGTGTAATGTCTTCTACAAACAACGTTCCATCCTCTTCAGCCGGAATAAATGATTCAATGGAAATATTGGAGTCACTACCTGTAAGAGTGAGTCCTTTTTCTGTCGCTTGAATTTTGATTCCTGTAAGAATCGGAATGGCTGCTCTTGAGGAAACAGCAACCATAACTTCTTGTAAACTTGCTATCAATTTTTGACGATCAACTGAGAATTGCATGAATGATTCCTCCTTAAAATTTTTTCACTCGTGTATTTTTTAAGCATGCACTTTGCTATATATATTTATTTAAAAGATAGTAATCATAGTAATAGGGGCTGTGCATATGTTGATAAGTCCATTTAACTCAATATCTGAAAAGATATCCCCATGTGGGTAAGTTGTGTGTAACTTGTTTCAGCTATTCACACTATACACAAAAGCAATCGAGCTTCCAAAGACACAATTTGTAAAAATACAATGAAAAATCATCCGTACATGTCGACTTTTGTATATAAAAAATTAAAATGTTTTTGATAAAAGATAAGCACTTTTATAAATTGTATCCATTTTTTTACAGTTGGTGTAATTGCTCTTTTATTTCTTCAATTTCATCTTTTAATACGGAGTCTGATTCAATCATTTCAGTAATTTTATCAAAGGCATGGATGACTGTTGTATGGTCTCTCCCACCGAACTTCTCACCGATTTTAGGAAGAGATAAATCAGTCATTTGACGGGATAAATACATAGCGATTTGTCTAGGAAATGCAATTGATCGCGTTCGTTTACGTGCGGCGAAATCTTCTAATGTAATATTATATTTGTCCGCTACAATTTCCTGGATCGTTTGAACGGTAATAGACCGAGGTTTACGACTAGGAATGATATCTTTTAATGCATCTGCAGCAAGAGCAGCATCAATATCTTGATTGACTAAAGATGAATAGGCTACCACACGAATAAGCGCTCCTTCTAATTCACGAATATTCGTATCAATTTGATTCGCAATATAAAGCATGACTTCATTTGGTATGTCCAGTCCTTCTGCTTTTGCCTTTTTACTTAAAATAGCAATTCTTGTTTCCAGATCTGGAGGTGTAATATCCGTAATTAATCCCCATTCAAAGCGGGAGCGAAGCCGATCTTCAAGTGTAGGTATTTCCTTTGGCGGCCGATCACTTGAGATAATAATTTGTTTGTTTTCTTCATGTAACGTATTAAATGTATGGAAAAATTCTTCTTGGGTTTGTTCTTTTCCTGCTAAAAATTGAATGTCGTCAATGAGCAAAATATCAACGTTTCGATATTTATTCCTAAAATTGACAGCTTTATTATCCATAATGGCATGAATAAATTCGTTGGTGAATTTTTCCGATGACAAATAAACAACAGAAGCTTCTGGATTATGCTCTTGTATGTAATGGCCAATGGCATGCATTAAATGGGTTTTACCAAGTCCAACTCCACCATATATAAAGAGTGGGTTATACGATTTTGCTGGAGCTTCAGCAACTGCTAAAGATGCAGCATGAGCAAAACGGTTTCCTGCACCAATGACAAATGAATCAAAGGTATATTTTGGATTTAACATTGTTTTTGAAGAATCGTGGATATCATTGATAACCGGTTGTTGAACTGGCTTTATCGGGGATTCTTCACTTGCTTGTTCTTTTTCGGGAATTACAAATTTTATGGAAAAAGTTGAGCCAGTTAATTGGAATAAAGTATCTATAATAAGATCCGTATATCTTCCTTCCAACCAGTCGCGAGCAAAATCATTTGGTACACCAATGGTTAACGTATCATCGATAAACCCTTTAGGCTTCGTATTTTTTAGCCACGTATCAAAACTTGGTTTACTAATCTTTTCTGCAATCAATTCAAGGGCAGCGGTCCATAATTCATCGAGGTTTTCCAACAAGTTCAGTCCTTTCTTCTATACATTAATAGAATAATGTCTTCTATATTTTTCTATGGGACATACATTATAAATAAGGATAAAAAAAGCTTTCACACGCATCTTTCTATGAAATACACATATTTATTGAAAGATAGGGAAGGCTATTAAAGATTCATCTATGATACACACATAACATGTGGATGATTAGAATCACAGATATTCTAGTATAATAGAACTTATCTACATTATCCACATATTTATATTAAAACAATATAAACATGATGTGAGTAACTATCCACAAACCATCCACAATGTGTGGATAACTTTATACGAATATAAATTATTCACAAGAGTAAACACAATAATAATACCAAATAAAGCGAGAAGATGCAATAAGGGTTCGACACTTATCCACATAATCAACATCATGTAGACAAATATTGTCCACACGGTGCGAATGTGTGGTTAACCTGTCGATATTTGTTGTATAAAATACATAGATAAAAAATGCCATGTTTATAGATTGTGGATAGAAGAGTGTGGAAGACTTTTTAAGGAAAAAAAGAAAATACATACTTGAGTAAAAATTGTATTTGATGCATTGTTACAACGAAATATTTGGCATATGTCACGTGGCAAAAATAACATATAAACGTCAGCCAAGAATTCACATAAAAACAAAGGAATAACAAAAGTAAAAAAAACAGTAGACAAAGCATGATCACTTATAGTATATTTGTCTTGTTTGTGAGAAAATCTAAGTTGACAAATGGACATGAATTCTCATATAATTAGAAAGGGTATTTATTTATATACGGATATTCCTTTTTTATAGATGTTGTAGGAGGTGCACCAACCATGAAAAGAACATATCAACCAAAAAATCGTAAACGCAAAAAAGTACACGGCTTTCGTTCACGTATGAGCACGAGCAACGGACGTAAAGTTTTAGCACGTCGCCGTCGTAAAGGAAGAAAAGTGTTATCTGCATAAGCCACTGCATTCATGTCAGTGGTTTTTCCACTTTTATATAGAAATTGTTTAGTGGTAAAAAGGCTAGATCTGAAGTGGAAATTAGTAGGTGAGAGATTTTGAAAAAATCATATCGAATTAAAAAGAATGAAGAGTTTCAGTATGTGTTTAAGCGTGGAAAATCTTTTGCAAACCGTCAACTTGTGATGTATTACATAGAAAAGTCAGATCAAGCTCATTTCCGATTGGGTCTTTCAGTTGGAAAGAAAATTGGAAATGCGGTGACGCGTAACCATATTAAACGTTGTTTACGCCAAAGTTTTCACGAATTGAAACATCAGATTACAAAACCAATTGATATCGTTATCATCGCTCGTAAACCGACGAAAGATATGAGTTGTTCTGAAATTAAAAAAAGTTTAATACACATATTATCCCGTGAAAAATTGCTTAAAAAATAAAAAAAGATAACCTTAGTGTTTTTCACTCCGTTCGTGGTAAAATACGGAATATAGAATCTAAGTGAATGAATGCCATAATGACCCAAATTAGCTACTTGAATACAATATGTAGTTTTAAACGACTTACCGGGTTGATATATTGTGTGAACGTAGCATAACATACGTATGATGAAATTCATTCTAGTAAGATAGATATGCGGACTCGTTAGTTAGGAGGAAACAAATTGAGTAGACGAAATAAGGTCCTATTTATTGTGACCTTAGTTGTTGGACTAGCATTATTATCTGGTTGTACGCAAATTGACCAACCAATTAATTCTGAAAGTACAGGTATTTGGAATAAGTGGTTTGTTTATCCAATGTCATTAATGATTACATTCTTTGCTGATTTATTTACTTCAGGAGAGGAAATTGGATATGGGTTGGCTATTGTAGTTGTAACAATCATTATTCGACTAATCCTTGTACCGTTAAACGTAAAACAACTTAAAAGTTCAAAAGCAATGCAAGACATTCAACCAGAATTAAAGGAGATTCAAAAGAAATATAGTTCAAAAGATGCTAAAACACAGCAAAAACTTCAACAAGAAACAATGGCTCTATTCCAAAAACATGGAGTAAACCCACTTGCTGGTTGTTTACCAATCTTTATTCAAATGCCTGTTATGATTGCTATGTACCATGCGATCATGCGGACACCGGGTGTTAAAGATGCTAACTTCCTATGGTTCCATTTAGGGCATTCAGATTATATCTTGCCACTGATTGCAGGGGCAGCAACATATTTACAACAAAAATTAATGATGTCTGGAAATGCATCTGCACAAAACCCGCAAATGCAAATTATGTTATATGTCATGCCGCTTTTTATTACAGTCATCGGAATGTTCTTCCCGTCAGCTCTTGCACTATACTGGGTAGTAGGTAACGTATTTATGGTTGCACAAACACTATTCATTCGTAAGCCAATGATGAAAACAGCTGATACTGGAGGAGACAAAAAGTGAGAGAAATAACTGCTAGTGGACAAACTGTAGAAGACGCGGTCAAGTCAGCTTTAGAGCAGTTACAAACAACAGAAGACCAAGTTGAAATCGAAGTAATTGATGAAGGTAAACGTGGTATTCTTGGGATTTTCGGATCCAAACTTGCAGTCGTTCATGTCAAGGAATCAAAAAACCAAATAGAAGAAACAGAACAATTTATTTTGGAAGTTGCTCATAACATGGGTATACAGATTGAACTTACCACAACGGTTGAGGACAATTTTGTTACCTTTGATATGCAAGGGGAAGGAATTGCTCTTCTTATTGGTAAGCGCGGACAAACATTAAACGCTTTACAATATCTAGTACAACTGGCAATTAATAAAGACGGAAAAGAGTTTTACCGAGTCATGCTTGATGCAGAAGGATATCGAGGTCGAAGAAAAGAAACGTTAGAAACGTTAGCTCTTCGTATGGCGGAGAAAGCAAAACGTCTCAATCAAAAAGTTGCACTTGAACCAATGCCAGCGTATGAACGAAAAATTATTCATACCGTACTGCAAAATCGCAATGATGTTTCGACTGAGTCTGGTGGTGCTGAACCACATCGACATATCGTAATAAAACCTAAATAGCTACACTATGAAAGACGATCTCATCATGAGATCGTCTTTTTAATTGGTTCGAGGGACCGATTTTTTCATGAGCACCTTATCTGTTTCTTATATGATTTTGGAAATTAAACTTCTGATAAATCATGCAGCATTGTTTTTTAAAAAAATTGTATCTTTAATGGTAAAATAGAGGTAGAATAACAAAGAGGTTATCCACATGTGGATAAAAAGAACGAAAAAATATGCGCTTGTGGATATATTTTTTATCATAAATATGGTATCCTATACTGTTAGTAATAGGTTTGAGTAAATGTGTGTGAGAGAATCATACAGAGCTCGAGGAGGTAGTCTCATGGAGACAGATACAATAGCTGCTATTTCTACAGCACTTGGAGAAGGTGCCATTGGAATCGTGCGCTTAAGTGGATCGCAAGCGATTCAGAGTGCCAATCGTTTATTTAAGGGTAAAAATTTAGAACAAGTCCCTTCACATACAATTCATTACGGTCATATCGTTCATATAGAAACTAATGAAACCATCGATGAAGTGATGGTTTCAGTTATGCATGGTCCTAAAACGTACACACGGGAAGATATCGTGGAAATCAATTGCCATGGAGGTGTCGTTGCAGTAAAACGAGTGCTTGCATCTGTTTTACAAGAAGGAGCACGTATTGCAGAACCTGGGGAATTTACGAAACGTGCGTTTTTAAACGGAAGAGTTGACTTATCTCAAGCAGAAGCGGTGATGGATGTTATTCGCTCCAAAACCGATGCAGCAATGAAAGTTGCTCAGCATCAAATGGATGGAAAACTATCACGCCTCATTCAGCAACTCCGTCAAACACTGATTGAAACAGTCGCTCACGTAGAAGTAAATATTGATTATCCAGAGTATGATGATGTAGAGGAAATGTCTGAGGAAATGATGCGCATAAAAACAAAAGAGGTGCATCATGAAATTGAACATTTACTACATGTGGCTAATCAAGGGAAAATTTTGCGAGAAGGCATACGCACAGGAATTATCGGCAGGCCGAACGTTGGAAAATCTTCCTTACTCAACTCCATCGTTCAAGAAACAAAAGCAATCGTAACTGATGTGCCTGGTACGACGAGAGATATAATTGAGGAATATGTCCAGGTCAAAGGGGTTCCACTTCGGTTAGTCGATACAGCAGGGATTCGTGAGACAGAGGATATTGTTGAAAAAATCGGTGTAGAACGCTCCCGTCAAGTATTAGGTGAATCAGACTTAATTTTACTCGTTTTAAATAATAATGAACTATTAACAGATGAAGATGTACATTTATTTGAAGCAGTAAAAGGACTAGAAGTCATTGTTCTTATAAATAAAATTGACTTGCCTCGTCAATTGGATATGAAAAAGGTGGAAGAACTAGCGGGAGGAGCACCAATTATTCCAACATCCTTTAAAACAGACCAAGGGATTGAAGCATTAGAGAATGCCATTGAGGAATTATTTTTTGCAGGAGAAATTACAAGTGGAGATATGACATATGTTTCCAACATTCGTCATATACGACTACTAGAAGAGGCAAAAGAATCACTAGAAGAAGCTATGCATGGATTAGAACTTCATATGCCAATCGATATTGTTCAAATAGATGTTACACGTACGTGGGAGCTTTTAGGGGAAATTATAGGAGATACGGCTAGTGACGGATTAATTGATCAGTTGTTCTCTCAATTTTGTTTAGGAAAATAGGAAAAAAGAAAGGATGAAAAAGAATGGTATTTAATGCAGGGAAATATGACGTCATAGTCATAGGTGCTGGTCACGCTGGATGTGAAGCAGGACTAGCAGCAGCACGCATGGGTGCAAAAACCCTTATGCTTACATTAAATTTAGACTTAATTGCCTTTATGCCGTGTAACCCGTCCCTTGGAGGACCGGCAAAAGGAATCGTTATTCGTGAAATAGACGCACTTGGCGGTGCCATGGGACAAGTTATTGATAAAACCCACATCCAAATGCGCATGTTAAATACAGGTAAAGGTCCTGCTGTACAGGCTCTACGTGCACAAGCAGATAAACCTTTATATATAAAAGAAATGAAACGCATCATTGAAAGTGAACCGAATATTACACTAAAACAAGGAATGGTGGATGAACTCATTGTTGAAGATGGTGTATGTAAAGGTGTATTAACTGAAACAAAAGCTGCGTATTATGCAGATGCAGTGATTGTTACTACAGGTACATTTATGCGCGGTAAAGTGTTAATGGGAGATATCGAATATGAAAGTGGACCGAATAACCAACGTGTGTCTGTGAAACTATCCGAAAATCTAGAAGAACTCGGATTCGATCTCATTCGTTTTAAAACAGGTACACCTCCGCGGGTTCATAACGCGACCATTGATTATTCAAAAACGGAAATTCAACCTGGAGATGAGAAACCACAAGCATTTTCTTTTGAAACAACCGAATATATTACCGATCAAGTCCCTTGTTGGTTAACATATACGAATGAATTTACCCATCAAGTCATTAATGATAATTTAACGTTATCATCCATGTATTCTGGAATGAAGCGGGGGACAGGACCACGCTATTGTCCATCCATTGAAGATAAAATTGTCCGTTTCCATGATAAACCTAGACATCAAGTATTCTTAGAACCTGAAGGTAGAGATACAGAAGAAGTATATGTCCAAGGATTATCCACATCACGTCCTGAGTCCATTCAATACGAATTAGTGAAAAGTGTTCCAGGGCTTGAGAATGCGACAATTATGCGTCCAGGGTATGCGATTGAATATGATGCTGTCGTTCCAACACAATTATGGCCAACCCTTGAATCTAAAAAAATCTCTGGATTATTTACAGCAGGTCAAATTAATGGAACTTCAGGATATGAGGAAGCCGCAGCTCAAGGGATCATGTCAGGAATTAACGCAGCAGCAAAAGTTCAAAATAAAGAACCTTTTATCTTAGACCGTTCACAAGCATATATCGGTGTTCTTATCGATGATTTAGTAACAAAAGGTACACGTGAACCGTATCGATTACTAACGTCACGTGCCGAATATCGTTTACTTTTACGTCACGATAATGCGGATTTACGGTTAACTGATGTAGGATATGAACTTGGTCTTATTCCAGAAGAACGATACGAACGCTTTACGAAGAAAAAAGAGCATATTGAATCCGAAAAAAATCGTTTACGTAAAACAACGATTAAAATGGAAGAACATGTTCAAGAAATATTAGATGAAGCAGGTTCTACTCGCTTAAAAGATGCGACAAAAGCCTATGATTTATTAAAACGTCCAGAAGTTTCTTATGCTCATATTGAACGTATGATTGGTGAAAACAGCGAAATTACCGAAGATGTAAAAGAACAAGTGGAGATTCAAGTGAAGTATGAAGGATATATTAAAAAAGCCAATAGCCAAGTAGAAAGAATGTTAACCCTAGAGCATAAAAAAATTCCAGATGATATTGATTATGACGCCATTCATAGCTTATCTTCAGAATCAAGAGAACGTCTAAAAAGTGTTCGTCCACTATCTGTTGGTCAAGCATCCCGTACAGCAGGAGTTACACCAGCAGATGTGTCCATTTTAGCTGTGTATATTGAGCAAGGTAAAATCGCTCGCATGAAAGAAACCATCTAATGCAAACAATCACCATGGATATCTTATTCATCAAAAGGATATCCATGGCAGTACATAAGCATTATGTAAAGGAGATTATATATGCGTCCAGAACAGTTTGCTGAAGCGTTACAAGAAAAAGGTATCGAATTAACTAAACGACAATTGGAACAATTTTCAATCTATTACACAACATTAGTTGAATGGAATGAAAAAATGAATTTAACAGCCATTACAGACGAAGAAGAAGTATATGTAAAACATTTTTTTGATTCTATTTCAGTTGCATTTAACTATGATTTGAATGCACATGAATCATTAACGATTTGCGATGTTGGTGCTGGGGCTGGGTTTCCAAGCATACCATTAAAGATTTGTTTTCCACATATTTCTATAACCATTGTTGATTCACTTAAGAAAAGAATTGGGTTCTTAGAAGAATTAGCAAAACAATTAGAACTAGAGGACGTTCATTTTTACCATCAACGTGCTGAACAATTTGGGCAAGATCCCCATTTTAGAGAGCAATTTGATATTGTATTAGCTCGTGCAGTTGCAAGAACGTCGGTATTAAGTGAACTATGTATTCCACTTGTAAAACAAAATGGACTATTTTTAGTTATGAAAGGCTCTCAAGCTACAGATGAACATGAAGATGCAGGTAAGGCGATACATGTGTTAGGTGGAAAAACAGAAGAGAAATATATTTTTTCTCTACCAGTGGATAATAGTGAGCGAACAATTTATCATATCCGAAAAATTAAAAGTACACCGAAGAAATACCCTAGAAAACCAGGAACACCGAATAAAGATCCAATTATGTAACACTTTCAACGAATAGAACATAATTTGTCATATAATTGTGCAAAAAGAAGAGGTGTATTCATTCCTCTTCTTTGTTTATCTATGGTAAAATAGATATATTAGTAGAAATAAGTAATATATCATTCTGACTACAAGTAATGAATTTCATAATATGTACTTTGTTCTACATTTATGTAACATTGTAGTTCCACTGAGTCATGGGAAACTACATGCTATATTAAATTAGCTAGAATTGGAAATGATGAAATCTATCCAATTGTTTCACGTGAAACAATTATACTCCGAGCACAAACGATTATACGTTTGTCGCTGTGATCATAGATAATTAAAGAAACAAAAGGTGGTGAATAAATGTGTTAAATCCTTTTAATCGTATTTTTGGTTCAAATGATAAACCATCCAAAGATGAAAAGGAATTCGTTAGCGAGGAAACGTATTCCCAAGATGAAGTTGTCCATATTGCTGTTGAACAAATTGTTCCGAACCAATTCCAACCACGATCTATTTTTAATGAAGAGAAAATAAAAGAGCTTGCACAAACAATTCATACCCATGGATTGATACAACCCATTGTCGTTCGAAAAACATCAGATGATACATATGAGTTGATTGCAGGTGAACGTAGATGGAGAGCAGCACAAGAACTTGAATGGGAAGAAGTACCATGTATTATTCGAGATATGACGGATACAGAGACAGCATCAGTAGCCTTAATAGAGAACTTACAAAGGGAAGAGCTAACTGTTATTGAAGAAGCGAATGCATATGCACAATTACTCAAGATGCATTCATTAACACAGGAGGCATTGGCACAACGATTAGGCAAGAGCCAATCAACCATTGCTAACAAATTACGCTTATTAAAGTTACCAGAAGAAGTCCAAACAGAATTGCTCAATAAAACAATTACTGAAAGACATGCTCGAGCAATTATGCAAGTGTCTGATGAAGAAGCACAATTAAAAGTGCTACAAGCAGTACTCGAATCCGATTTAAATGTTCGTCAAACTGAAGAATACATTGAGAAACTGCATACACCTCCGAAGGAAAAGAAAAACAAAACAGTTTTAAAGGGTTTTAATAAAGATATCCGAATTGCTATGAACACAATCCGTCAATCACTACACATGGTGACAGAGACTGGAATTGACGTAGAAACCGACGAAGAAGAACATGATGATTATTATCAAATTACAATTAAATTACCTAAAAAGAAATAATAACACTTTTACTTTTTTTAGAAAAACAAGCTCATCCAATTATGTAGATGAGCTTGTTTTAACGTGTATTCAAGAAAAAGGAGTCTTTTTATATGGTAAAATGAATGTTTTTTTAAGAAAAACAATTATAATAGTGTTTACCTATAAAAAAGTGCTAGAATAGAAGATAATGATCTAAAAAACTATATAAAAAACATACATCATCCAGTAAATTGATAGAAAACAGATATTTTAATAGGTAGGTGCCACATTTATGAGTAAAATAATTTCAATTGCAAACCAAAAAGGTGGTGTTGGAAAAACAACAACATCCGTTAACTTAAGCGCTTGTTTAGCACAATTAGGAAATAAAGTATTAATTGTAGATATCGACCCACAAGGAAACGCTACAAGTGGGGTAGGCATATCAAAAGGAGATATGGATAAGTGTATTTACAACGTATTAGTCGAAGATTTACCAGCATCAGAAGTTTGCTTTGAAACAAATACACCAGGTTTAGACATTATTCCTGCAACGATTCAACTAGCTGGTGCGGAGATTGAACTTGTACCAACGATTTCACGTGAAATTCGCCTGCAAAAGTCATTGGATGATCTACGAAGTAAGTACGATTACATTATTATTGATTGTCCTCCATCTTTAGGATTATTAACAATTAATTCACTAACAGCATCTGACTCCGTATTAATTCCAGTTCAATGTGAGTTTTATGCGTTAGAAGGACTCTCACAGCTATTAAATACAATTAGACTTGTACAAAAACATTTAAATAAAACCCTAATGATTGAAGGAGTATTACTAACAATGCTTGATGCACGTACAAACTTAGGTATTCAAGTGATTGAAGAAGTTAAAAAATACTTTCAAGATAAAGTGTATAAGGCAATTATCCCAAGAAATGTTCGTCTTGGAGAAGCTCCAAGTCATGGACAACCGATTATTACTTACGATCCTAAGTCCAAAGGTGCCGAAGTATATCTTGAACTAGCAAAGGAAGTGATGGAAAATGGCGAAAAGGTTAGGTAAAGGATTAGATGCTTTCTTCTCAAACATAGATGAAACACCGGAAGAAGCGATTGTACAAATCTCAATAGATGAATGTAGACCAAATCCGTATCAACCTAGAAAGACGTTTCAAGCAGATGCAATTGAAGAATTGAAAGATTCGATCTTAGAATATGGAATTATTCAGCCATTAATCGCACGAAAAAGTATTAAAGGTTACGAAATTGTTGTAGGAGAACGCCGTTTCCGTGCAGCCAAAGAAGCAGGCTTAACAGAAGTTCCTGTAATTATTCAAGAGTTAACCGATGAACGCATGATGGAACTTGCCTTACTTGAAAACCTACAACGAGAAGACTTAAATCCTATAGAAGAAGCAACAGCTTATGCTACTTTAATGAAGGAATTAGACATAACCCAAGAGGAAATGTCTAAACGGTTAGGAAAAAGCCGTTCACATATCGCGAATATGGTGCGCTTATTATCCCTACCAACAAACGTAATTGCATATATGAACAATGGCGAATTGACAATGGGACATGGACGAGCACTGCTCGGGATAAAAGATGATGCGGATATTGAGCCACTCGTAAAACGTATTCTAGCTGAAAAGTTAAATGTACGCCAAGTAGAAAAGATCATCCAAGATTTACACGAAAAACCTGTAAAAAGTAAGAAAAAAGAAGAGAAAAAAGACATTTTCTTACAAGAAAAAGAATCCGTACTTCGAGATCGTCTAGGAACTGGGGTGTCAATTCAAAAAGGAAAAAGAAAAGGGAAGATTCAAATCGAGTTTTATACAAACGAAGATTTAGAACGGATTGTTGACCTATTAGAACAGTAAATCAATAGTGTACATGGAATAAAAGGCTGAGCAAAAGTACATGCTGCTTATTCAGCCTTTTTCTATGAAAAGGTATGATTAGAAGGAGGTAATCAAGTGATCTATATGGATCAAGCAGCCACTTCATATCCAACATTACCGTCAGTTATAAAAGAAATGATTCATTCAATGAAGAACTATGGGGCAAATCCAGGTAGGGGAACCCATACATTAGGGGTGCAAACATCAGATATTGTAAATAAAACCCGAGCGAAAGCAGCGAAACTATTTAATGTTCAACATGTACATCAATGTATTTTTTCCCCCAGTGCAACTATTGCTTTAAATCAGGCAATATTAGGGTATTCTTGGAAAAAAGGAGACCATGTTATTGCAACAACAATGGAACATAACGCGGTTAGAAGACCCCTGGAAGCAGCTCGTAGAAAACATGGTATAACCGTCACTTATATCGAGTGGACAGGCAACTTACAAAAATTTATTAAACAGGTTAAATCCAATATAAGAGATCAAACTACAATGTTTGCAATGACTCATGCATCCAACATTACAGGAGACGTTCTACCTATAGAGGAAATTTGTTTGTTTTTAAAAAAATATCATATAACAACACTAGTAGATGCATCTCAATCCATTGGCCACATACCAATCCGCATGCAGGAAGCATTCATTGATATGCTTGTGTTTCCAGGTCACAAAGGTTTACGAGGACCAAAAGGTATTGGAATGCTCCTCGTTAATAAAGAACTTATTTTGGAGCCGCTCTTTTATGGAGGTAGTGGGGGAGCGTCTGAATCTGCAACTCCACCGTTACAATGGCCATATCGCTTTGAAGTAGGGACATTAAACGTTCCTGCCATTGCGGGTCTATATGCATCTTTTAAATATATAGAACAACATGGGCGTAAAATTGTTTCACGTGAAACAAAATTGATGGAGAAGCTTGAAAAAGGCCTTGAACAAATACCTGGAGTGGTTATTTATCCTCCATATTCTAAAGATGTCCGAGTACCGGTACTCGCTTGGAATATAAAAGATATTGATTCTGAAGAAATAGCACTCATTTTAGATTCACATTACGAAATAGCTGTGCGTGCAGGACTCCATTGTAACCCTATGGGACATGAAACGTTACATACAACCGAACAAGGAGTTGTACGGGTTAGTATCAATGAAACAAATACAGAAGAAGAGCTTGATCAATTTTTACATGCTGTGAAGGAAATAGCACAAAGTTATAACATCTAGACTACAAACAAGTGAGGATTCGTCATGGTACTATTTGGAACGATTGTGAATGGAATAGGAATTATTATAGGTAGTTTATGTGGCTTGGCATTTACATCCATTAAAGAGCGAGTCAAAGAAACAGTCATGCAAGCTATTGGACTAGTCGTATTAATCATTGGTATTCAAATGGCATTATCAACTGAAAACATTATTATTGTCTTAATAAGTGTACTGTTAGGTGCTGTAGTCGGCGAATGGATACGATTAGAACATAAAATCCAGAAGTTTGGAACATATATAAGTACACTAACAGGCTCTAGGCAAGGCGAAGAACATACAATTGCAGATGGCTTTATAGCAGCGTCATTGCTGTTTGCAGTTGGTGCAATGGCAACGATAGGGGCACTTGATAGCGGTGTGAGATATGATCATGAAGTGCTTTTTACAAAAGCTGCTCTTGACGGGTTCACAGCACTCGTACTGACTTCAACTCTTGGAATTGGTGTTTTGTTTTCATTCATACCTGTAGTAATGTATCAAGGAACAATCGCATTATTAGCCACACAAATTGAAAGATTTATTCCTGCAAGTAATTTAGATGGATTTATGAATGAAATGACGTCTGTTGGGGGTGTTTTAATCATAGCAATTGCATGTAATATTCTAAACGTGACAAACATTCGAATTGCGAATATATTACCCGCTATTGTGATTGTTGCAGGTGTATATTCAGCGTCTCATTTTTTGTTTTAATGTTTAACACTTGATGTAACGTTGTTTCATTGGGAACTAGTTTCGCGTACGTCCAGTAGTTGATCCATTAAAAATAGAAGTTTGGCAATTGCTTGTGCCATATCTATAACAATGGATAAGCGAGTGCTCTGGAGAATTTGAAACTCCATAAAACCACTTATATTTACAATCCCTGCAATATACATGTCACCAACATTAGGTAAGTCTTTTTTTAATGCAGTACCAGGTTCTAAAGAGCCAATGCCAGATAAAACATACCCTACAGAAGTAGGTTTTCCAAGGGAGGCATCTATGGCTATCAAAAATGGGTTTTCATAGGTAGAATAGATGGTGTCCAATGTTTCAGTTAAATTTCTTGCATGGACAGGATTATGGATGGTTCCGTAGACAGATATGTTTTGTAAAGAGTACTTTGATAAGTACGTACCTGTTAGAGGACCTAGCGCATCTCCAGTACAACGGTCCGTCCCGATACAAATGACAACGATATCTCGGTATTCCGTTGGGAGATAAGAGCGTATATGACGAATCATATGGATATTAAAATCGATATCCTTAAATGATTTCCGGGTATGAGAAACACGTGAAAGAAGTTCTTTCTCTATCATTTTTAATTCCTCCTTGACCGTATTGTTACAGTATACGGTCATGAAGAAGGTTCTATACATGAAAAAAGTATATTTTAGCTGAAGTGAATGAATTTAATAATGTCCAGAAATATCCACCTCATTACCACATGGTATTTAGATAACTTAAGGGAACTCCATGGTGTAGTGAAGGAGTATAAAGTACGTATGAAGAAATACTTTCATATCACCACATCTATGTATTTAGTAGCTAAACATAGAATATATATGGTATTTTAAACATAGATATACAACTTTTATGATGATTACAAGCGTAAACAGTAGTACATGCTCTCATATGAGATCAGAATGGAGGGTAATTCTATGAGTGGAAAAGAATTTGAATTAAATGATATTGTAGAGATGAAAAAACCTCATCCATGTGGAGAAAATAAGTGGCGAATTATTCGAATGGGCATGGATATTCGAATTAAATGTTTAGGTTGTGACCATAGTGTCATGTTGCCACGTAGAGAATTCGAACGAAAGATGAAGAAAATCCTTGAAAAAGCAGATTCGTAATTGCCTGTCTGCTTAAAAGTGTAAAAAAGATGTAGGAAAATGCAATTTTGTACGTCAAAAAGAGATGCAAATCACAAAAGTAGCTATTTGAACGGATTCGTTCTTAAAACTATAATGGTTTTTGACATGACATGCATGCATGAAATCCTTAAGGAGTGGAAATGGAATGTCATCATTAACAGCAGGAATCGTTGGGTTACCAAACGTAGGTAAATCAACCTTATTTAACGCAATTACACAAGCTGGTGCCGAATCAGCAAACTATCCGTTTTGTACAATTGATCCCAATGTAGGGATTGTTGAAGTGCCTGACGAAAGGTTAGATAAATTAACAGAAGTTGTACAACCAAAGAAAACAATTCCAACTGCATTTGAATTTACAGATATTGCAGGAATTGTTCAAGGTGCGAGTAAGGGGGAGGGGTTAGGAAACCAGTTCCTTTCTCATATTCGTCAAGTAGATGCTATTTGCCACGTCGTTCGTTGCTTTGAAGACGATAACATTACACACGTGTCTGGGAAAATTGATCCGATTGATGATATCGAGGTAATTAATTTGGAACTGATTCTAGCAGATTTAGAAACCGTTAATCGACGTATTGAACGTGTTCAAAAGCTTGTTCGTCAACGAGATGAAGCGGGAATTGCAGAGTTTGAAGTACTAGAAAAAATTCAAGAAAGCTTAGAAAACGATTCACCCGTTCGTGCACTTTCATTTAATGAAGATCAGGAGAAGATTGTAAGAGGACTTCATTTACTTACAAGTAAACCGGTATTATATGTTGCTAACGTTGGAGAAGACGAAATCGCTTCTCCTGAAGAAAATGAACTAGTGAAACGTGTAAGAGCATTTGCTTCCAACGAACAAGCAGAAGTAATTGTTGTTTGTGCAAGTATTGAAGAAGAAATTGCAGAACTCGCCCAAGATGAAAAAGAATTGTTTCTTGAAGAGTTAGGAATTGAAGAATCAGGACTTGATCAGCTCGTACGTGCCACATATGCTCTATTAGGCTTAGGGACATACTTTACAGCAGGGGTTCAAGAGGTAAGGGCATGGACATTCAGGAAGGGTATGAAAGCTCCACAATGCGCTGGAATCATTCATACAGACTTTGAAAAAGGGTTTATTCGTGCAGAAACCGTTTCCTATGATGATTTAATGGCTGCTGGTTCAGAAGCAAAAGCAAAAGAAAATGGAAGAGTACGTTTAGAAGGTAAAGAGTACATTGTTCAAGATGGAGATGTTATGCATTTCCGATTTAATGTATGATGAAAAAATAATTGTAATATCACGCATACTTTGCTATAATATAACCTTGTGAGTAATGAAAATTATTCCTTGCTCTTTATGAACGGACATTCATGTCACGTAAAGGGCCGCTAAGACCAAAAGGAGGTGTAACGGATGAGAAAATATGAAATTATGTACATCGTCCGCCCGGATATCGAGGAAGAAGCGCAAACTGCTTTAATTGAGCGTTTCAACAAAGTTTTAACAGATAATGGAGCGGAGATCGAAAAAGTTGATGAAAAAGGCAAGCGTCGCCTTGCATATGAAATCAAAAACTATCGTGAAGGATACTACATTATCATTAATTTCACTGGTGGAGAAGAAGCAGTTAACGAATTTGACCGCCTAGCGAAATTCAACGATGATATTGTACGTCATATGGTAGTTCGTGATGTTGAATAAAAAAGGGGAGTGGTTCTGATGTTGAATCGTGTAGTTTTAGTAGGTAGATTAACGAGAGATCCTGATCTACGTTATACACAAAATGGTACAGCAGTTGCTAACTTCACGTTAGCAGTGAACCGTCCGTTTACAAATCAACAAGGTGAACGAGATGCGGATTTTATAAACTGTGTAATTTGGCGTCGACCAGCAGAAAACCTTGCAAACTATATGAAAAA
>DATGUV010000015.1:0-42322 GCA_035301025.1 Bacillota bacterium
ATGAAATTCGTTAATTTAAGTTAACATATGAAATGAATTGAATTTGTTTACTTGTAATCCATCTGTCATGTATAATCACTTGTAGAAGGTTGTTCCATCTTTTAAAATGAAAGATGAACATAGAGATAGTTACTTAGTATGTAAGGAGGTATTATATAGATGGCTTTTGTTATTTTAGATCCATGTCAAAATGAAAAAGCAGGGGAATGTGTAACTGTTTGTCCAGTTGACTGTATTGAAGAGGGGAAAGATCAATTTTATATTGATCCAGATATCTGTATCGACTGTGGGGCTTGTGTCGCTGTTTGCCCGGTGGATGCAATCGTTGAAGAGTATGACTTAACGCCAGACCAAGAGATATACTTGGAAAAAGCAGAAGATTTCTATGCGGATCGATAATGATATACATTCACAAACAGGCTACCGTTGTTGTAGTCTGTTTTTTTAATACTGTGACACGTTGATATAACCATGCAATTCGATTATAAGTGCTTTTTACAGAGAGGATGAAGGTTTTGACAATTATTGATGTGGATCACGTATCCTGGCGCCGTAATGGAACATACATATTAAAAGATATTCAATGGCAAGTAAAAAAATCAGAACATTGGGCGATTTTAGGGGTAAATGGATCTGGTAAAACAACTTTACTAAATATGTTGAACGGGTACATTTGGCCAACTGTAGGAAATGTTACTGTTTTAAATGAAAGATTTGGGAAGACGGATATTCGCGAATTACGCAAAAGAATTGGCTGGGTCAGTTCTTCGTTGCAAGAACGAATTGTTCCTACACAAAAGGCGGAGCAAATTGTCATTAGTGGAAAATTCGGTTCCACAGGGTTGTATGATGAACGAACATCTGAAGATGAAACAAAAGCATTTGAGCTTTTGAAACAATTAAACGCTGCTCATTTATATGGAAAAGATTATGGAGTGTGCTCTCAAGGAGAACAACAAAGAGTACTAATCGCTCGGGCACTGATGGCTGAACCAGAGTTGTTAATTTTAGATGAACCTACAAATGGACTAGACTTTATTGCACGCGAACAACTTTTACATTCTATGGAACACATTGTTAAGGGTTCAAATGCCCCAACCTTATTATTTGTTACGCACCATATTGAGGAAATATCGCCTATTTTCACACATACACTACTGATGAAAGATGGACAAGTGTTCTCAAAAGGAACTCGAAAAGAAATATTACAACATACATCCATGTCGACATTTTTTGATAAAAATGTACAAATTGAGTGGAATTTAGACCGTCCTTGGCTGTCTTTATCGGAATAAGTACAGTTTTAAAAACACGTAAAGAAAGAGGGTATTTATACCTAAATATGGTAAAAAACGTAAAGCAGACTAGTGAAAAATACACATTTTATGAAATATATGTAGCAGACTTTTAATATTGTAGTAACATAGTGATATGGGAAATTGTGCTTCATAGAATGACTTAAAGGAATGAAAAAATGATTTAAGGAATAGCCATTTATAATATTCCGTTAAGTGAATGAATTTCATAATGACTCAAAATAGCTACCTCACTCCCACATATACTTCCCAACGACTTAACGGAACTACATGTGGGAGTAGGTAGCATAAAATACGAATTACGAAATTCATTACAGTCATGATCAAAATAGAGTATACATAGGAGGAAGGAAATGAAGAAATGTCCATATTGTCATGAAGAGATTTCTTCAGAGGCAAAGTTTTGTAATCATTGTGGGAACAATGTAGATGAATTTACAGAACAACAAGCTGAAGAAGGACCTACTTCTAAAGAAGTGGAAGAACAACCAAAGAGTGACGCATCTACTGAGTCAGAGCAAGAAACAAAGCCAGATTCATCTGATGAACAAGGGGAGGTTGTTCCACCTGTTCAAGAAAATCAAGAATTGGTAGATACGAACAATAATCAAGGACTTGTTTCACAAAATGAAGAAGAAACACCTGTTTCAGTTGAACCTGCTGCAACAGAAGCAACTGTAGTGACTCCATCTGCAAAACCAAAAGGAAGTAATAAAAATAAGTGGTATATCGGAATTATTGCAATTATAGCTGTGTTAGGTATTGGTTTATATGCATTAGGGAAATCACTTACATCTGAAAGCAAACTTATTAATAATTTTGAGCAAGCAGTCGAAGATGGAGATACGAAAGAGTTAAAAGAACTGTTACATTCAGAGGATAAAAACATGGAAATCACTGATGAAGGATTGGAAGGATTTGTAGCATTATTTGAAGCGAATTCTAGTGAACTAAGCTCCGTTGTAAAAAGCTTAAGAAGCGAAGCAAGAGGAAATAATATGCTGTATCAATCCAGCCCAGTTAGTATTAAAAAGGACGGAAAAAAGTGGTTGCTTTTTGATAATTATAAACTAATTGTTCGTCCAGTATTCTTCAGTGTAAGTACAAATTATGAAAATACGGCAATTTTCGTTGGTGATGATAAAGTAGCAGTTTCTGATTCAAGTTACTACGAAGAAGAAATCGGACCATTTATGCCAGGAGAGTATGTGCTAAAAGCTTCACATGACACTGGATTCTCCAATATAGATGCAGAAGAAACTGTAGTACATTCAGATCCAGAGTTTAGCAAATATGTAGACTTACATATTGACGGATCATCTGTGTCCTTTAGATTTGGTGATTATCAAAACAATAATTTAAAATCTATCAAACTGTACATTAATGGGAAAGAAACGGACTACGATTTAATGAAGGATAATTTCGTAGAACCATTATTAATAGACGGCTCCATGAACGCATCTTTTGAAGCAGAACTTCCTTGGGGAACGATTTTAACAAATGAAGTTCCTATTGACAGTACAGAGGTAATCGTAAACTTTGCGGATAACGAAGAGTTCCAACAAGAAATTATAGGTATCATCATGGACTTTAATACAGAGTTTATGAAATTTTTTACAGAGCTTAACATTGATGATTTAACAACGGTGTCTGTCAGTTTCGCAGAGTTACTTATTGATGATATTGCCACTCAGATCGACAGTGGTTTAGAATATCAAGGTTCTTTCCATGGAGCTGACTTTTATTTAGATTCTTTCACTTTATCACAAAATTATAATGATATATGGTTTGTTGAAGTAGATGGAATCACTTATTATGAAGAAGCTTTATATGAAGAAGGAGAAGATGTTCCTAGTTTAGAACAAGTGGAAGAAGAAACACGTTTCATTCTTGGATATGATCAGTCAAACAAGGAATGGATCGTCAATGGATTAGATTATCCGAACTGGATGGATGAAGATGATATGGATCGTCACACTGTAGAAAGTCCAGAAGTTTATACATCCAATTGGAATGCTAAAAAAGACGATGATAAAGATAAGAAGAAAGATAAGAAGAAAGATAAGGACAAAGATAAAGACAAAGATAAAGACAAGGATAAAGACAAAGACTAATCAATTTTTATATGCAACAGGGCAGCTCAGTAATCGAGTCGCCCTGTTATTTTTTGTTAAAAAGGAATCAACCTACTTCAATTCTATTCTTGAACTACCAACCACTTATCGACCTTACAGGCTGATTGAAGTAGGGGATAAACTGCACGTACATCCCTGATTCTTCTCTCCTACAGGATGTAGGTCACTAAGGATTTGTAACAGGACGAGCCGATCTTATCCTTTGTTCGGGCCTACAGGACGTAGGTCACAAAGGAGTTGTCACAGACGATCCGGTCTTATCCTTTGTTCCTTAATACCAGTGGGAGATGAATAAAAATTTCCCACTGATGAATAATCATTATACAAACAAAAAATAATTATTGATACGCACTCCATAGTTAGTACAACAATCTATTTATAGGGGGGGATTTACTGGAAATAGCCCTTTCATAGTGGGTTAAAAGGCGGTTGTTTATACAGTATATGCCCAAAAGGACTATATATTTTAAAAATGTAGTTTGTTAAAATTGATACCGGAAGTGCCAATTTTTAGCACGTTTAATGAATGTATTACTTATAATTTTATTCACACCATTTAAACATATCTATCTGTGAATAAAGGGGCAATTGGGATGTATGATAGGTATTCGTTCATTTGTTTGAAGATTAAAAAAGAGGTTTTAGAAAAAGCACATTCAATCTTGATCAAAATGAAAAAGGAGACAAACTACATGCAAGCTTTTAGGAAACAACATTCATTTCATGTATTACGCTTTTTAAGCATTATTGCACTTACGTTTTTAATACTTATCGGTTTAAGTACAGATTATGTTACAGCTGCGGAAAATGATAAGAAAGTAACCATTATACATACCAATGACATTCATGCACAAATTGACGACTTTGCAAAACTAGCAGCTTATAAACAAAAAGAGGAACAAGAATCCGACATATTCTTTTACGTAGATGCAGGAGATATTTTTAGTGGGAACCCAGTTGTCGATATGAATAAAGGAGCTCCTATTGTTGACTTATTCAATCAAGTAGGTCCTGATTTAATTGCAATTGGGAACCACGAGTTTGACTATGGACAAGATCATTTAAATGAAAGAATAATGCAGGCGGATTTTACATTTTTAAGTGCTAATACAAAAGTATTGGATGCTTCTCTATCCCAACCAGCACCATTTAAAGTTTTTGAAAAAGATGATGTGACAATTGGTTTTATCGCCCTCACACAAGCTCCACCAGCAACTGCACCAAAAAATATTGAAGGAATTGAATTTCATGATTATAAAGAATCCATTCTACAAACAATGGAAGCAGAAGAATTACAAGATGTTGATGTTCTCATTGGCGTGAATCATATCGGTTTAGCCGAAGATCGTAAACTTGCTGAAGAGTTAGATGTATTTGATGCAATTATTGGTGGTCATTCACATACCGAAATGCAAAATGAAGAAGTCGTCAATGGTACAACAATTGTACAGGCAGGTTCCCACTTGGAAAATATAGGGAACATGACAATTATATTAGATGCATACAATAATATAGACTCTATTGATTGGACCTTGCAATCTGTAGAGCAATTAACAGAGAAGGATGAAAAAGTACAAGAATCGATTGATGCATATAATGAACAAATGGAAGAAGAATTGAATGAAGAAATTGGAGAAACAGTAGCCTTAAATAGAGGGGCAAGATATCAACGAGATACATCACTCGGAAATTTTTGGACAGATGCATTACGGAGAGTAGTAGAAGATAGTGATATTGCAGTTACAAATAATGGAGGAATTCGGGCAGACATTCCAGCAGGTATATTAACATATGGACACATTTATGAAATCGAACCATTTGCTAACGAAGTGATGGTAATCGAAATGAAAGGTAAAGCAGTGTTAGATGTACTAGAGTTCTCATATACACGAGAAGGGCGTAATCAAATCGATTTACAAACGTCTGGGCTCGAATATGTTATCCACGTAGATGAGGAAGGCAACTATGTATCTGTTGATGCAACAGTTGGTGGCGAACCGATTGAGAAAGAAAAAGATTATACAGTTGTAGTACCTGATTATATTGGTACGGGAGGATCAGGGTACAACTTTGAAGGAAAAGTTATTACTGGTAAAGCAGGGCTCATGACAGATACTATGATAGATTATGCAAAAGAGCTAGTAGAAACAGAAGGGATTATCGATGTAAAAGCAGAGGGTCGGATCCAAATTAAACAAGAAGCACCAGAAAAAATAACAGTTGCTGAAGCTCGAGATTTATCTGTTGGGGAGCGTGTAACAGTTGAAGGAATTGTTCTTGTAGATAGTGGCGCATGGGGTGCTGAAGGATTCTACGTGCATGACGGTACAGGTGGAATAAATGTATACCAGTTTGATCAAGAAGTACAAGAAGGAGACCGTGTAATTGTAACAGGAGAAATAGATGATTTT
Organism: Bacillota bacterium; assembly: GCA_035301025.1. Taxonomy (GTDB): domain Bacteria; phylum Bacillota; class Bacilli; order Bacillales; family Amphibacillaceae; genus CALAMD01. Next base: position 5,863 of record DATGUV010000015.1, read on the forward strand.
AACGGAGAAATTCAAATTAATTCGGTATCATCTGTTGAAGTGATTGGTAATGAGTCTATTCCTGAACCAACTATTATAACAATTGACGATCTCAATGAAGGTTTAATTGGTGAGCTTATTACATTAAAACAAGGTACGATTAGTGAACTTGAAAAAGTGGATGACTATGGAACATTTGAGTTCAAAGTGAAGGTCAATGGCTCAAATGAGTCGATTCAAATTCGAGTGGATAGCCGCACCGGATTATCTTTTGAAGACTTTGCATTTGCAGATGCTGATGTTGTAGATCTAACAGGAATTGTTGGGATATACAATGGAACACTACAAATCAAACCGCGAAAAGCAGAGGATATTGTAGCTTACGAAGAAGATATTGAAGAACCAACTGATCCAAATGAGCCGGAAGATCCTGAAACACCGGAAGAAGGCGAAGATAGTCCTGATGGAGATACCGAAGAAGACTCAAGCGGATCAGATAACAACAAAGATGAGGAACATGCAGCACCAGGAACTGGAAGTAACGAAGGTAGCCAGCTTCCTGAAACAGCAACAAATACTTGGAACATAGTAGCGATCGGTGGAGTATTATTTTTCGTTGGAACCGGTATGTTATTCATTATTCAGCGCAAACGAAAGATCAATAAATCATAAACTAACTTTTCATTGCACTTTTCTTAAGATGCGGAAAGTACAATGTGAGAGGGAGAAAAAAGTGAAAAAAACAATCCATATTTACATGAATAACGTCCCTTTACAAATGCATTTTGGTGCAACACATAAACATGCTTTGTTACGTCTTGATGAAAAGTTGTATGAAAAGGTGTTAGAAAAAAAGGCCGATATTTATGACGATAGGGGAAATAGGGTACAAATGGATGGCGCATTAGAAGAAGGCGTATCATATTATGTACAAGAACATAAAACCGACTCTTGAGCAGCAGCTCTTGAGTCGGTTTTATTTTGGATTAAGGAAGGACAATAAAGTTGTTTGGTGTTGTTGCTTCGATGGTCGGATAACGTTCAAAATAGCTATGAATTAATTCGACTGTATCTTTTTGTATTTCTTTTACAATTGGCTTTCCAGGGAACATATGGAACTCTCCGCCACCGCTTGCACGATAATTATTTATTACTACATCAAATGTATCATCATCTTTAATCGGTTCATCATGATAGGTGAGTTTTTCTAAACGTTTACCAAATGGCTTGGACACGCGAATAGTGTATTCAACACCTTCCCACATATCGTAATTGTAATGTTGTGGCTTTGGTTCAATGTATTCAGGATTAACGGTGATTTCACCATCTTCATCTAACATAAAGTAACAAGCACTTTGTTCAATGGCAGCCCGAATGTCTGCTCCAGTCAGTTTCAATACCGTTAATGTGTTTGGATACATATAATTCGAAACTACGTCCCGCATTGTAACAGTTGAGCGAAATCCTGTTGTATCATTGTTGAGTAGAGCTGTTACTGAAATAGGAGCACCGCTCACATCCTTTTGGACACGTTGAATAAATGAAATAAACGGGTGGGCTTGTTTTCGAACTTCAAGAGGGTCTTGAATGGTCATATCTCCTTTCGTATATCCTAAAGGTTGATCAAGCCACTTTTGAGTTGAGTCTTCAAACGGTTGAATATAGGATACAATATCCTCTCTAGATTCAACGGTTTCGAGTGAACATAACTCAGTTGTAATAGACGTTTTATTCCACGCGTCTTGTTCCTTGGTTAATTGGATAGTAACCTTCCCATATTGCTCACCATTTTTGCCAGGTTGAAGAACTGGAATTCCGTTAATTTCTCCTGTTAGTTGTCGGTGCTGATGTCCTGTTAGCAACAGATCAATTCCTTCAATTGTTTCACACATTGCATACCCTTGATTTTCTGAAGTTTCTCTTTCTGTTCTCTCTCCCGTACTTAAATCTCTTTCAAATCCACCATGATAGGAGGCGATTACAAGATCAGGGGCTTCTGTTTTCCTAACATAATTCACCCATTGTTCGAGTGTATCACGAGCATCTGTAAATGTAATTCCTTGAATATGTTCCGGTGATTCCCAGTGTGGTATGTAGTCAGTAGTCACACCAACAACTGCTATTTTAACACCATTGTCTAATTGCTTGATCATGTATGGTTGTCCAAACATTGGTTCTTTTGTATCCTTATTTAAAATGTTTGCACTTAGCCAAGGGAACTTTGAATCTTGAATAGCCTTTGTAAGCACGTCTTTTCCATAGTTAAACTCATGATTTCCAATTACAGAAGCATCAATTCCTATTTTATTCATGATTTCAATCATAGGATGCTTCTGATGTGTTAGTTCTTTCATATAATGTGTGATTAAAGGTGTACCTTGAATTAGATCTCCATTATCAAGGACAAGCACATTTTCTTTTCTACTTCTAATCTTTTCTACAATAGTAGCGTAGGTTGCTAATCCAATTGGTGAATAATCATTTGATCCATAATTGATTGGAAGTACACTTCCATGAATGTCACTTGTGAATAATATGGTTAACGAGGTTTTTTCCACCAAGATGAATCTTCCTTTCTATGATAAAAATAAAAGTGCCCTACATGTTTAAAAACGTGTAAGACACTCTACCATGTACATATAACGTTATACGAGCTTACGACGAATACGAGAAGAAATCATATCAATAATTGTAACAACAATAATAATTGCTAATAAAATGAGTCCCATTTCGTTCCAGTTACGGTTCATTGAAGCGAATATAATCATTGTACCAATTCCACCCGCACCAACAATTCCAAGTACGGATGACGCACGAATATCGATTTCAAATCGATAAATCGCATATGATAAAAATTCAGGAATTACTTGGGGAATGACTCCAAAGAACAAAATTTGAATCTTGTTTGCCCCTGAAGATTCCATAGCTTCAATGATATCCATATCAATGGACTCAATCACTTCTGCATACAGTTTTCCAAGCATTCCAGTTGAGTGGATTGCAATAGCAAGAACCCCTGCAAAAGCATTTGGACCAACGGCTACAATAAATAGGATTGCTAAGATTAACTCTGGGAATGAGCGGTTCGCAGATAGAACCCATTTACCTAATGTACCGACAAATCTATTTGTTACATTTTTAGCTGCGATGAAGCCAAGTGGAACAGCTAAGATTGAAGCCATTAATGTACCTGCAAACGCAATAAAGATCGTTTCCATCATCATAGATGCTACTTCACCAGATGCTGCCCAATCAGGTGAAAAGAGTTTTGGTATAATGTTTCCGAAATTGTTTATGACACGTTCAATTGCACGTCCCCAATTAATATCAATTCCAAGAAATGTCCATACATATATACCAATGACAGCTAAAGTAATAAGTGTGTACTTTATTTTTTTGTAAAGTGACTTTTTCGGTTTTGGAGGTAGTATGTTCTTATCCATTAAATAAGTGCCTCCCTTATCTTCGTACTAATGAACTCAATGATAATTACGACTACGAAAATAAGTATAATAACCATCATTGCATTCGGATAGTTGTAAAAATTTAATTCACGGTCTAACGTAAGTCCAATTCCTCCGGCACCAACGAGTCCAAGAACAACGGATGCACGGATATTAATTTCAAATACATACAAGACAAAAGAAGTAAACTGTGGCAATACTTGTGGAACAAGTCCATAATAGATCACTTGAAAAATATTTGCTCCAGAAGCTCTCATGGCTTCCAAAGGATCCATATCAACTGCTTCGACTGTTTCACCAAATAATTTAGCTAAAATTCCAAGAGAGAAGATGATTAATGCTAAAATACCTGGAAACACACCAACTCCAAATAATCCAACGAAAATAACTGCTAATACAAGATCAGGAATTGTACGTAAAATATTTAAACTAATTCGAGTAATGTAATAAAGTGGTTTAATCGTTGTAATATTATGAGCTGATAATAATGCTAACGGAATCGTTAATAGTGCTGCAACAGTTGTTGCAATCACTGCCATTTGAATGGTCGTTGCCATTGGTTCCCAAATTGCTGGAAGGATACTCCAGTTCGGTGGAAAGAACTTTTTTATAACTTCTCCCATGTTCGACAGCGAATTGGCAAATCCGCCATTTGTTTGCCCCGCTGTAAAGTTAATACTATACACATACATGGCGAGGACAAGTGCAAAAATAATCGTTACTTGAACCTTTGTTTTCCTTGGATACAGATTAGGAGACTTCGATTTTTTTGAAATCATTTCTTTGCTCACTGATCGGACGCCCCCCCACGCAGGTCATCCTCTCGAATTGTACGACCATAAATCTCTTCAAATGTTTCATCAGTAACTTCTGACACTGGCCCATCAAAAACAACCTCACCAGCACGCATGCCGATAATACGGTCCGCATATTCCATTGCCATATCAATGAAGTGTAAGTTTACAATTGTCGTAATCTTGTCTGTTTTATTGATTTTACGTAAATATGTCATTACTTGATGTGATGTAGGTGGATCCAGTGAAGCAACTGGTTCATCAGCTAAAATATATTTTGGTTGCTGTGTAAGTACTCGTGCAATACTAACCCGTTGTTGTTGTCCACCACTTAGTTCATCTGCACGATTGTATAATTTATCTGCAATATTGACTCGCTTTAAGTTCTCATATGCAAGTGCAACATCTTCTTTCGGATATAAGTTAAGAATTGAACGAAATGTACCCACGTGACCTAGGCGGCCAGCAAGTACGTTTTTAAGTACGTTTGAACGTCGAACAAGATTGTAGTTTTGGAAAATCATGCCAATTTTTGTTCGAAGAATGCGTAAATTTTTACCTTTATGTTCCAAAATGTTTTCGCCATCAACGAGCAATTCTCCTGATGTCGGAGTTACTAATCGGTTAATACTACGAATGAATGTTGATTTACCTGCACCGGATAATCCTACAATAACTACAAATTCACCATCATTAATTTTTACATTTACATTTTTCAGACCCTCAGTTCCATTTGGATATACGAGTCCTACATTTTTAAATTCAATCATGTCCTTGCTCCTTCATATATGAACTAAAAACTCTATGAACGGTTGGTGGATAAGAAAAGGGAGAGAAACTCTCCCTTTTTGTTAACATTTACTTACCATTTAGTGTGCACATGAATTAGTCGATTAAATCTCTAAATTCATGGTATGTGTCACGAACGATTTCATACTCTGAATCTTCAGCTTCTTCAATTCCGTCCCAGTTGTATACTTCATTCATAATCTCAATCATTTCTTCGTCATCATTGATGGATAGGAATGCTTCTCTAATCTTATCAACAAGATCAGCATCTAATCCATCTGGAACTGTGATTGTATCGTTCGGAATGTCGATTGTGTAATCAACTACTTTTAAATCATCTTTAATGGATGGGTAGTCTTCTTCTAATGTGTCACGTACATCATCAAATGTCGTTGCAACATCAGCGTCACCTTCAAGAACAGCTAGTGCTGCAGTATCATGTCCACCTACTTCAATTAAAGAATCAAAAAAGTCATTTTCAAGTTCTGAAGCAGAAGAAAAATCAAGTTCTTCCATTAAGTGTTTTGCAGGGAATAAGTATCCTGATGTTGAACCTTTGTCAGAAAATGCCCATACCTTGCCTTCAAAATCTTCCAGTGAATCAATTCCTGAATCTTCGCGAACGACGTACTGTGCTTTATATGTACCAGATCCTTCACGCATGGATTTTAAAATAACATTTACATCATATTGTTCACTAGCTAATACGTATCCAAAAGCTGGAATAAATGCGATTTGAACCTGGTTTGCTCCAAGAGCTTCAACGAGTGCGTTATAATTCGTCATAACTTTACCTTCTACCTCGATCCCAAGTTCTTCTGATAAGTGATCAGAGAGAGGTTCAACCGTGCTTGCAATATTCTCAGAATCTTGCGAAGGGACAAATCCCATAACTAATTTATCTGGTGTATCTCCGCCATTATCGTTTGATCCACCTTCATCTTTTGAATCTTTGTCTCCACATGCTGCTAGCGTAAGAGCGAGCATTAAGACTGCTACAAGACCTAATAATTTCTTCATCTTGTTCCTCCTATAAAATAATTTTAATTGGGCATTCAACTCTCATTAAATACTATTTCAACAAAAAATGCTAGGAGTTTTTAGGTATTTTCTAGTGATTTTCGTATATTTCTTTGAAAACCCTTATAAACCGCTAACTATTTTAAGAAGTTAAATTCCCTCTAATATGATACGTAAAAAAAAGAATACAATCAATACTAATATGTAAAAAAAGAAATACTTTCAAAAACATCTCAACAAAATTCGAGAAACATTATATAGGATATGTGATAAACCGACAAAATAAATAAAGTCTATCTCTAACAAGCTTGAATAATAGAAAGGAATCATTTATAATGTTGACTTAACAATGAAAACACTTTCAAAACATTGGCTTCTGAACAAAAACTAAAAAGTATCATATAAATGTGAACATTTTCAAATAGAGTTTCTTCTAAGAACCAATGTGGGTGCATACATATAATTGACAGAGTTAATGAAGATGTCTTAAAAACATTTGGACATTTTCATTCGTCTCATGTTATGATGAATGAACGTATGTGGAAGCGCTGTCTTATGGTATGGTTATATAGGAAGTGTTTTTATAATGCATATTCCAAGGAGGTAAAGGATCATTGAAAAAATCAACTACAAAGAACTTTCAATGATTTTTGACTGACAAAGGAGTATGTACAACTAGACTGTCACAGATCTATGTAGTCTTTATGAAAGCCAAAAAAATTATAACAAGGGGGATCTCTATGAAAAAGAGAATTGGTAGTATTGCGGTAGTATTAACTACACTTGTATTACTATTAGCAGCATGTGGTGGGGGAAAAACAAAAATTGCTATTGGACCACCAGGAAGTGCAACAAACACGATGTCTAAACATATTTTAGACGCATATGGTGTTGGGGATGATAAATATAAAGAGTATCAAGAAGGTTTCGGTGACGCAGCTGAATTGGTACAAGATGGAAATATTGATATTACAGTTGGAGTTCTAGGACTTCCAGCAGGTAATATTGAAAGTTTACATGCTTCTACAGGTGATGCGCGTATTTTAGGTTTATCTGACGAAGCGATTGCAAAAATTGAGGAAACAAGTGGATACGAAGCATATACGATTCCACAAGACTCTTATGATTTCTTAGAAGAAGATATTCAAACTGTAGCAGCATATGCTGTTATGATTGGAAATACTGAAACAATTGATGAAGAGTTAGGTTATGAACTTGCTCGTATCATGGTTGAACATGCGGAGGAGATTACACATGCTCAAGGGGTGCAAATGACTCTTGAAAACGCACTTAATGGAGCTGATGGATTACCGATTCACCCTGGTGCTGCTCGTTATTACGAAGAACAAGGATTAGAGTTTGATAATCCAATTGCAGACATTAGTGCTACAGAAAGTGATCGTAAAGATGAATTTGTACTTGGTACTGGAAGTCAGGGGGGAACATACTATCCACTAGGTGGAGAGATTGCAAACCTTTGGAAAGAACATCTTGATGAGAACTATACAAACATAGAAACGGGTGCTTCTGTAGAAAACATTATGGAAATTAACGGTGGAGATATGGACTTAGGAATGACAGTTCACGTTCCAGCACTTGATGCAGTTGATGGGAAGAGTGAATTTGAAGAAACAGGTCCAATTGATTCTTTCGCATTTATCGGACATATTTACCCAGAAGTTGTACAAATTGTAACACGTGAAGCAACTGGTATTGAAGATATAGCAGATCTTAAATAAGTTAAACTCTTAAGGAGTTAAGTTGGATAAGGAAGAGGAGATGCATCTCCTCTTCCTTATGGTATCTGAATGAATTTCATACAGTCTAAAAATAGCTATGTCCATACAATTTGTAGTTGCAAACGCTAAAGAAAAATTACTTGTTGTGTGGACATTGCGATAACTAACTCTGATGAAGTTTATGAATCTAATATAGAAGTATGGTGATTAGATGGAAAATAAAGAACAAAAAGATGCTCAAGAAATGCTTGAAAAATACGACCGGGAAAGTCAGTTCCGTGTAAAAATAGGACGATGGGCTTGGGTTGTTACTTTGCTTGGTGTTTCTTTAACATTGTTTCAATTATATGTTGGTTTATTTGGAACGATTCAATCCCAGAAACAAGGTGCAATTCATCTAGGAACTGCACTAGGAATTATTTTTTTGTTGTTTCCGATCAAAAGTGGCTTACAAAAAAAGCAGAAAACTGTTCCATGGTATGATGTTGTTTTAGCATTCTTAGCAATGTACGTGACATATCATAAAGTATTCTTCTTTGATAGTTTAATATCTGCCCGTGTAATGGGGTATGAACCACTAGATATTGCACTATCTATCGTTGGTATTCTACTTCTATTAGAAGCAACAAGAAGAACAATTGGAATGCCAATCGTTATTGTGGCAAGTGTTGCGATTTTATATGCATTACTTGGAAATCATATTCCTACACAAATTTTATCCCATTCCGGAAATTCGGTTAGTAAACTTGCAACGAACCTATGGTATAAAGAAAGTGGTGTGTTTGGCACACCTCTCCAAATATCTGTAAAGTTTATTTTCCTATTCTTATTCTTTGGGGTCATGTTGGTCCATACAAATATTGGTAAATTCTTCAATGATGTAGCATTTGCTTTAACAGGAAGATTTACTGGTGGAACAGCAAAAGCAGCAGTAGTAGCTAGTGCTCTCCAAGGAATGGTGTCAGGAAGCTCAGTAGGAAATACAGTAGCCTCAGGATCTTTTACAATCCCGATGATGAAAAAGTCAGGTTTCAAACCTGAATTTGCTGCTGCAACGGAGGCAGCTGCCTCAACCGGAGGACAAATAATGCCTCCACTAATGGGTGCTGCAGCATTTATTATGATGGAATATTTAGGTGTTCCATTCTCAACGATTATGTTAGCTGCAGTTGTACCAGCGGTTCTATACTTTTCGGGAATCTTTATTGGAACACACTTTGAAGCAAAGAAGTTAGGTATTTATGGATTGCCAAAATCCCAATTGCCAAGCTTTAAAAAGTTAATGTTTAAAAATGGTTTTATGTTGTTACCGCTAGTCGTCATTGTGGGTACGATATTAAGTGGGTTAACTCCTCAACGTGCCGCAATTTACGGGATTGCTACAGCGTTTGTCATTAGTTTTATTCGTAAAGAAACTAGACTTTCAATGCGCGAGATTGTCAACGTATTTGAACAGGGTGCTCGCGTAGCTCTACCAGTGATTGCCGCGGTTGCGACAGCAGGAATTATTGCTGGGGTTGTTAGTTTTACAGGATTAGGTGGTAAGTTTGCTTCAGGAATTATTGCACTAGCAGGTAATAGTTTATTGCTCGCATTGTTCTTTACAATGATTGCCTGTTTAATTCTTGGAATGGGACTACCAACGACAGCAAACTATGTAGTAACAGCAACCATTGCTGCTCCTGCACTCATTAACGGGTTTGGTGTTGAGCCAATTGCAGTACACATGTTTGTGTTTTACTTCGGGATTGTAGCGGATATTACGCCACCGGTCTGTTTAGCGGCTTATGCTGGGGCTGGTATTGCCCGAGCGAATCCATTTAAGACAGGTGTTACCGCGGTAAAATTAGCGATAGCAGCGTTTATTATTCCATATATCTTTATGCTGAATCCAATTTTGGTACTTGTGGATGTAACTCCAGTCAAGTTTATTCTTGCAATTACAACAGCCTTGTTAGGTATGGCGGCTGTAAGTAGTTCGCTAATAGGATTCTTTATTCGCAAATCAAAAGTTTGGGAAGGATTTGTCTTATTTGTAGCTGGCATGTTGCTTATTATTCCAGAACTCGCAACAAGCATTTCTGGAATTGTTTTAGTAGCAATTATTTGGGTCATCCAGAAGCAAAGAGATGATGATCGTATGGATCATTCTCAACAACCTGCTTAAGCATAAAAAATAATAGATTTCCTCTTTGCGTATGTGAACATGTGTTTATCCATACGCAAAGAGGATTTTTTTGGTTAGGACGAACAAAAAACGCTGAAAACAATAGGTGCTTCTTTTTTCTAATCGACTAGGGTATGTTATATTAGGACGATAGATCATTGAAGAAGGTGAGGGTTCGTATGTGACACAACAATTGGAACAAGAACAAAATGAAAGAAGCCGATTATACATAGCAATCCTTATTATCGGAATTATTTTTGTTTCATTTAATTTGCGTCCTGGAATTACATCTGTTGGACCACTCATGGGAATGATTCGGGATGATTTTGGTCTTGTAAACTGGAGTGTCGCATTTTTAACAAGTTTGCCATTACTCGCATTTGCAGCCATGTCACCGATTGTCCCATCACTAGGAAATCGTTATTCAAATGAACGTATTATGCTTTTTGGATTATTATTATTAATTGCAGGTATAGGTATACGATCTATTTCAGTTGTTTCATTATTATTTATCGGAACAGCTTGTATTGGGCTTGGAATCGCTATTTGTAATGTGTTGTTACCAGGGGTTATTAAAGAACATTTTCCAGCGAAAGTCACTCTTATGACAAGTATTTATTCAACAACCATGGGAGTATTTGCAGCGATTGCTTCAGGTCTTAGTATCCCAATTGCAACTAAAATAGGGTGGGGATGGCCATTTGCACTACTTATATGGACAATCCCGGCAATGTTAGCTGTAATTATTTGGATGTACTTATCAAAAGTAACAAATGCGAATCGAGATACAGGCCTACAATATGTCACGAAAAGTGATCGTAGAATATGGAGGTCTCCACTTGCTTGGCAAGTAGCCCTCTATATGGGACTTCAATCATCTTTATTTTATGTTACGATTACTTGGTTACCAGAAATGTTATTTGATTTTGGAGTAGAACGAAGTACAGCAGGATGGCTTTTATCATATACGCAAATCATTGGTATGCCAGCAAGTTTAACGGTTCCTATTATCGCTGGAAAATTAAAATCACAAGCGCCTCTTGTAATCATGTTGTCCACTTCCGTAATCATTGGATATACGGGATTATTAATTGGAAATAGCTTACCAATCCTTGTCATCAGCACGACGTTAATAGGTATAACACTAGGAGGAAGCTTTGCGCTTGCTTTAACATTTTTAGCTATCCGAGCTCGTAACGCAAAACATGCAGCATATTTATCAGGTATGGCTCAATCTATTGGGTATTTAATCGCGGCATGCGGACCTATATTTATCGGATTTTTATACGATGTTACCCATGCTTGGACATTTCCATTAATTACGTTGATTGGAATTGCGGTCCTAGTCCTTATTTTTGGTTTAAAAGCTGGACAAGATCGATTTGTATTAGAATAAAATAGAAGCCATTTATGAAATTATGTAAAGGTCTAACCATTAAAATGAAACAGCGTCTAGGAGATATTATTCCTAGACGCTGTTTGTTTGTAAGAAGTGTTCATATTTAATGTACTTCCATTTTTTCCTCTAAAATATTTTTGAACTCTGCGTATTTACTACGACTTAAAGGTATTTTTGTGCTACTATTCGCCAAATCAATTGTGTAGGACCTGGAGTATGTGTCAGGAAAAATTCCCCGGATTTGTTCTATTGGAACGATAAAAGATTGATGTGGGCGATAGAACTCAAATGGGATAAAAATAGCTTCTAGGTTTTGCATGGTATCACTAGATTTAATTTTATCTCCATGAATGGTATGAAGGAAAATCGAGCGACCTTTTTTCTCGATATATAAGATATCTCTCACTTCAATAATTTGAATTCCTTTTGCGACTTTTAGTCCAATGCGTTCATTTGTTTGACGTTTAATTTTTGGATATTTAATTTGTTGAGCTTTTTGTAAAGCTTGTTCTAAACGGTTGTCATCTATTGGTTTCGTTAAGAAGTCAACTGGATCTGCCTCATATCCGTCAAGGGCAAATCCTGAGTGTCCAGTTGTGAAAATTACGAGGACATCAGGATACATGGAGTTAATATGATGAGCTACATCCAATCCATTAATTCCATTCATCTCTATGTCCAGCAATATCAGATCTATGTGATTGTTTTCGATTAGGAAATGAATCGCATCATTTCCGTTGTGAAATTCTTCCACAATTCGAATGTATGGATAAGACTGAAGTTGTCTTTTTAAAGTCATGAGTGCCTCTTCATTATCATCTACTAAAAGTACACGTAATTCCATAACGTTCATCCCTTTCTCCTAAAATTATGATTGATGAAGGGGAATTCGAACCGTCATCATGAGTTGTCTTTCTTCTATGGAAGGATACATTACTCCATTATATTTTGCGATAATTTGTTGAATGGCAGGAAGACCAATTCCTTCATGCTTTTCTTTAGTAGTAAATCCTTGGGTAAATATCTCATCTAATGGAATGGACTCTTCAGCAATAGCATTGGAAACAGAAAGCATGATTTGATTATATTGTTTATCAATATGAACAGATATGCTCCCTTGGTCTGTTGCTTCAATGGCATTTTCTAGCAAGTTCCCTAAAATTTTATTCATTTCATAAATATTACATGGCATATGTTTTAAATCATATAAAATATGGAACTCTAGTGAAATCCCTTTTTGCATAGCCAGCTCTTTATATGTATATAACAAGGAGCCAATGGCCGGATAATGTAACGGAAGTAAATGGTTAATATCTCTAGTTTCTTCAACAATTTCCTCGATATAACGGTTACACTCTTCATATTTACCATGTTCAATGAGTCCATAAATAGATGTCAAATGAATGTTAAAATCATGCCTTTGGGATCGAATGATTGTATAAAAGGCTTGTAAATCTTTTTGATAGGTTTGATCTAATGAAAATTGCATTCTTTCAATGTTATACAATACAATATTTTTTGAAAAGAATAGAAATAATGCGCAAATAATCACCGACCAACCCATTAAAAATAATCGGAAATGGATTGAAAGTGTTGGTAATTCCATATACGTATAAAATAAGAATGCATTGATGGCTATAAGTATTAGAATAATGAATGTGAAATGTAGACGATATAATGTTGATTGCTTTTCCTCCATGATTTGGATGTTAAACCATCTAGCAGGAAACAAAACTGGATTTTTCCGATATATAACTGTCACAATAAAAATATTTGTTAATGAAATGAATAGAGAAAACATCATTTGAATAAGTGGATCACTCGTGACAGTACTGACTTGGAGGGCAATGTCTAACAGATTATCTGCTAACACATGGATAAAGAGTAAGTTATATGTGAGTGCTAGTAGCATTGCAATAACTGTTTGTGAAAAGCGACTTTTAGCACTAACCATCATGATAGGAATGAATAGAAGGTAGATTAGTAATATTGTATACGTCTCATTTATTACAAACATACTCATCAGATGGAATACACTCATTCCAAGACTTACATAAATGAATCGCCAAACATAGTCTTTCTTTAAATCATCCACTAACGAACAGCCAATGATTACGCTTGTAAATACCGTAATTGCCACACGTATGAGAGTGTGTATTTCAAATGTGGAAATGAAGTCCATATCATCACCTATTGCATAATATAACGATTTAGTACATGAATAGAATCACGTTTTAATAATATACTCGTTTTTAGGCCACAACGGTGTATGTCCTAAGGGTATAGCATTAATAAATTTCATCATATGTTATGCTCCTTCCATACAACCTAGACTTCCATTAAATCATTGGAAACTACAGGTTGTATGGAAGTAGCTCGTTTTGATAATTATGAATCATTCGCGTGTATACATATTTTATGAAATGCAAGGATTGTTTATAAATTATAGCACAGTGCACTTTTCATAACAAAGAGTACGCTAGTAAAAAAAGAAGGATAATTTCTTTTCCAATTCAAGATGTAGAGATTACATCTTTTTTCATCTATATTAGTGAATTTCATAATACGTATTTTATGCCATATCACTACAGCATGTAGTTCCGTTGGAGCTTTCGAAACTACATGTTGTATTGACATAGCTGATTTCAGTCATTATGAAATTCATTCATATGTTTATTTAATAGAACAGAAGTACTGCATTTGCTAACGAGTCATTTCATAAAGATTTTCAATTCCCATGACTGGAATCAACTCATCCAGACTCTAATTGTTTAAAAGATTCCTTGCCCAAAACATCGAGATTAGGGATGTTTTTGACGTATATAAGTCCATGATAATCAAATGATATTGCTTCAATATTGAAAAGAAGGGATAATGATTTTAATGTTTTCAGACTATTCCAATCCATATGGTAAATGAATAGACTGTTTACTTGTAGTGAAAGTCTACTTATTACGTCTAAATAAGATAAGACGTGTAAACATATTAATTAAGGGGGAGTTCCAATTGAGAAAGTTTATTTCATTTCTTGTTGTTTTATTAATTGCGCTTGTCATGGTTGCTTGTGATGCAGGTGGGGATCCTGCGGAAAGAGAAAAAGAAGAATCGGGATCGGGTGAGGATGGAAACGAAGAAGCATATGAGGAAGAAACACTTGACACATTTGAAGACTTGCTTGCCCATTTTGAAGATAGTGGTTTAGAACTAGGCGAGGTTGAAGCAAATGATAAATCTACAGCTGAAGCAGTAGGCGCTGATAGTGGAGTTAAATTAACGATTAACGGAATAGAAGCACAACTGTTCCATTTTGAAGATCAAGAGTCTAAAGAATTTCAACAAGCAGTCGATTCAAATACAATTACAATTGAATATGATAATCAGGATATTGACCTTCAATTTCATGCAAACGAAGGGTTTGCGGCTTTAGATACGGATTATCATGTTGACGGTGAAGAAATTGCTGCAGCACTTGACAGTTATAAGGAATAAATGAAGAAGAGGAATGAATCATATTGCGTAGAGGGATCATTCATTCCTCTTTATATCTATAAGATTTCTATAAAAAAAGATAGAAAGCGCATACAAAATGCATTGGATACATAAATAACTTTCATCGAATGCATGTAGAAACATAATGAGGTTTTTGTAACGTTGTTAACATTTTTATACATCAATTGTAACAAAAACACTTTAGGGTGTAAGAAATTCATTCATAAGAGAGGGTGAAAGCAGTGGAGATTATTGATGATGTAAATGAACAAGGAAAGAAAGTGAAGTCAACAATATGGAGACCGTATTTAAAATTATTATTTCGAGCGAAACTTCCATATTTTTGGATCATTTTTCTGACTGTTATTATTCTAGGGGAGTCTACCCTTACACTAATGTTTCCAGATTTAACAAGAAAAATTGTTGGTGGAAATGTTGAGAAAGCAATTGTTTACGGAGCTGTTGGGGTAGTCGTTGCAAGGGTTTTATTATCTGGATTCATTTCATTTATTTCAAAGTTTACGATGTTTAAAATTGATAAAAGCTATCGTCAACTTATTTGGAGACAGCTCATGCGTTCACCAATTACTTTATTTGATAAAGTCAAGGCAAATGAGATGGTGAGTCGTACGTCGACAGATACAGCTCAAATGAGTATCGTATTCTCATATGTTGTACCTGCATTTATTTCTGTTGCATATATGACAGTAGGAACGGTGGCTATATTATTTACATATGATTGGCGCTTAGGTATGGCTCAAGCCATTTTTCTTCCTATGTATATTGGATTCTATTTTTGGTACGGAAGATGGAGCTATAAGGTAAACAAACGTCTACAAAACAAACTTGCTAATTTAACACAGTTTTTAGCAGAATTACTTGTAAATATTCCGTTAATAAAAACATTTGTAACTGAAAAATCAGAAGACGAACGTGGGAAGAAAAACATCCGATCATACTACAAGGCCTCTGTTCAGAAAAAATTATCTGTATGGATCGAGCATCCAATGACAGGTATATTTGATGTAGTTCAATCCATTCTCGTTATTGGTTTAGGTGTTTATTTAGTATCTAGAAGTATGATAACAATGGATGTATGGGTTGGGTACTTTTTATATGTATCTACATTGTATGGAATTCTAAATACATTAGGTTCTTTATTTATCGAACTTAAACTAAGTCAAGGAGCAACATCGCGAATTGCCCAATTAGTTGAACATCCTGAGGAAGAGTATGAAAGACAGCAATCTTTGCCACACATGAACCAAGATATTGTATTTGATCGTGTTTCATTTGATTATGGTGAAGAAACTGTATTAGAGGATGTAAGTTTTACCATTCCCCATGGTAAGGTTACTGCGATAGTAGGTCCAAGTGGTGGAGGGAAAACAACAATCCTGTCTTTAATTGAACAATTTTATGAACCTAAGCAAGGTTCGATTAAACTTGGTCAAACTCCCATTGAAAATTATCATTTGCAAGATTGGCGTAGTGCATTTGGATATGTTGCACAAGACATTCCATTACTTACAGGAACGGTACGAGAGAATTTACTTTATGGAGTCGATCGAGAGGTAAATGAAGCGGAGATTGAGGAATCTTTAGTGCGAGCCAATGCGTGGTCATTTGTTCAGAATCTTTCAGAAGGTGTAGATACACATATTGGAGAAAATGGAAGCAAGCTATCCGGTGGACAACGCCAACGATTAGCGATTGCACGTGTGTTTTTAAGAAGTCCAGAGTGTTTATTACTAGATGAAGCAACATCTAATTTAGATACGCGATCTGAACAAGCGGTTCAAGAGGCAATGCATACATTAACAAAAGATCGCACTTCTATTGTTATTGCACATGACTTAGCAACTATATATGATGCTGACCAAATAATTGTCCTTGAAGAAGGAAAAATTAGTGGTATTGGTACACATGAACAATTAATGAATCAGAATGAGCTTTATAAAATGTTTGTACATTTACAACTAGGAAAACCAGTTTTATAAATAACTAGAAAAAGGAGGGATACCATGGAAGAAGTCAGACAACCGTCATGGAAGACATTTTTTAGTTTAATAAAGAGAGCAAAACTACCATGGGGATTATATACACTTGCATTAGTAACGATGTTCGTAACAACGTCCGTTAGTTTATTATCTCCTATGATTGTACAAAGGATTATGGGAGGTGAAATATTTAATAAACCTCTCGTTTATCAATATATCGGTTTATCGATATTAACAGCCATTACAGTGAGTATGTCAGGTTTTGTTAAAGTATTTGCAGAAGCAAAAGGGACACAAAGAATTCAGGAGACAATTTGGTCAAAATACATTCGAGTACCATTACCTTTTTTTGATAAACAACCTTCATTGTTACTCGTAAGTCGCTTAACACATGACCCTAAATTTATAAATGGAGCTGTAAACCACTTTTTGGCAATAATTATGTCCACCTATAAACTAATTGGTGCAATTATTATTATGTGGGGTATGAACGTGAAACTGACCTTAGTACTATTGCCAGTTATTCCATATATATTAATTGTGTCACTGCTTGTAGGGCATTTTACACAAAAAGCACAGGACAAGGTTCAATCTCGTTATTCGGGAATGACTGCATTTATTGCGGAACGCCTGCCTAAAATTCGTCTCATTAAGTCTTTTGGTAAGGAAAATCAAGAGATTGAACAAGCAGATAAGGTTATAGAGAATCAATATAAAGCAGACGTTTCACGTGCAGCAATTGATTTATATGGTCAACCTTTAATGAATAGTGTGCAAGGGGTGATCATGGCACTAGTGTTAATTTATGGAGGATATTTAACAACAACAGGTGAACTTGATATCGGATCATTAATTGCGTTTTATTTATATTCGGCTGGTATTCATAACAGTGTTCTAAGTTATGGACTGTTTTATCAAAATTTGAAAGGCGCAAAAGGAGCTGCCCACAAAATCTCTGAGGTTGTTGATTCTGATAGTGAAGAGTTTAAACGTGATACAGACTTTCAAACTGTTCTTGATCAATCAAATGGGGATATTGCATTAAACAATGTGACGTTTAGTTATGATGATCGAAAAGTGTTAAAAGATATTAACTTTGTTATCCCTAGAGGAAAAGTCACAGCGATTGTCGGTCCAAGTGGAGGTGGGAAGACGACTCTTCTATCATTAATTGAACGTTTTTACGAACCAGATGTGGGGCAACTTATTTTAGGAAATACACCTGCAGAAAAGATTCATTTAGATGATTGGCGTAATGAACTATCATATGTTTCTCAGGGTAGCCCGTTGCTATCAGGTACGATTAGGGAAAATATCATTTATGGATCTACGACAAGAATTAGTGATGAAGATGTTCGCTTAGCTGCTCAAAAAGCAAATGCACTTGAGTTTATTGAGAAGTTTCCAGAAGGCTTTGATACAGAAGTAGGGGAAATGGGATCTAAATTATCAGGTGGACAAAGACAACGAATAGCAATTGCACGGGCGATTATTAAAGATCCGAAATACTTACTCTTAGATGAAGCGACTTCTAGCTTAGACGCTCAAACCGCTCATACGATTCAGGGTGCACTTGATGAACTGATGAAAAACCGTACTACTATTGTCGTTGCACACAATTTAACAACTGTCCAAAATTCAGATCAAATTATCGTTATTGATCAAGGCGAAGTAAGTGGCATTGGAACACATGAAGAACTACTTACTTCCAGTGAGTTGTATAAAGACTTGATTGAAATTCAATTTGCCAAAGAACAGCAATTACAATGGTAAAAATGACAGGCATGAATACATGAAATATGTGTACGAATGAACAAGATTGTGTACGATATGACTATCCAAACTACCATCTTTATGAAAAACAATTGCACTTCTGCGTATTGAATTTACAATGATATTAGAAGAGGATTCGTAGGGTTCAATGGAAAGTAAAGGATTGGAGAATAGTATATGGCACTTATAATAGACGTAACAGAAGAGAATTTTAAAGAGTTTGTTTTAGAAGAAGAGCAACTTGTTCTACTGGATTTTTACACAGATGGTTGTGGGCCATGTGAAGCGATGGAACCTGTGCTAAAAGAATTATCCCAGGACTATGAAGGGAAAGTTACCATTGCTAAATTTTATGTATCAGTAGATGATGCGATTGATCGCAAGAATAAAATTGCAGTAGAATACGATTTAATGGGCTTTCCTACATTTTATTTATTTAAAAACGGTGAAGTAATATTTTCTGTCCAGGGAACACTAGAAAAAGATGAACTTATTGAGAAGTTAGATCATGCTTTAAAAGAATAGTCATTGATTGAACAAGTGAGTATATTTTCATAATAACCAATAAGAGCTATATCGCTACAACATGTAGTTAAGGACAATCAACGTCACTACTTCTTGTAGTGATCTAGCTATACATACGTATTTTGAACATCATTAAGGAGGAGTTTTTATGTCGCATATCAAAAATGTGCATACAGATAGTTTCAATGAAGAGGTCATTGAATCAGATCAGCTTGTACTCATAAGCTTTCACACAGATGGATGTGGCCCGTGTAAAGCGATGGAACCAATATTGGAGGAGCTATCTGTACAATATAAGGAGAAGTTAAAAATTGCTACTTTTTATGTCTCATTAGATGAAGTACTTGAGAATAGTAACAAGATTGCAGTAGAATATGATGTAATGGGTTTTCCAACGATTCTTATCATGAAAAATGGAAATGTAGTAAACACATTACTAGGTGGACAATCAAAGGAAGATCTTGTAAAGGAAATCGAAGTAGCATTATCATAAACAATGAAACGTGTAGAGGCATTGGTAAATTTTTCAATGCATGTTACACGTTTTGTTCACGTTTAAATAGGAGGGTATATTATGAGTAGGAATGTAGAAAAAGTTATTCAAAACGATGGCATTAACGTACACATCATACCAAGTAAGAAGTATAAGACAATTACAATCGTTGCCAAGCTAAAAACAGCTATGGAACGAGATACAATTACAAAACGCGCATTGTTACCTGTTTTGTTACGTCAAGGAACAAAGAAGTATCCATCAAGAGAACTGCTCCAAGATCGCTTAGATGATTTATATGGTGCATCTTTATCTTTAGATGGTGGAAAAGCAGGAGATGACCATGTTCTAAGTGTGCGCATGGAAATTGCGAATGAAAAGTTTATCCCAAATGAATCATCTATTATTGAAGATGGAATTGAATTTTTAAAAGAAGTTATTTTCCATCCAAATATTACTGACAATGGCTTTGCCTCAGACCTTGTGGCACGGGAGAAGGAATTACTTAAACAACAACTACGAGCACTTAAGGACAATAAAGTAAACTTTGCACAAATGCGTTTAATTGATGAAATGTGTGATGGAGAAACGTTCCAAATTCATGCACAAGGATATGAAGAAGATTTAGAGGCCATTACACCTCAAAATTTATATGAATATTATCAAACAGTTATTCAAGATAATCAGCTGGATGTGTATATGCTTGGAGATTTTAATCATGACGAAATGGCAGAACTTCTCCAATCATCTTTAGGAAGACCGTCATATGTAAGGAATGATAGGAAAGCAAAAGCTGAAATAACAGGTCTAAAAGACAATCGCCCACAGGAAATTATTGAAAAACAAGATATTCAACAAGCAAAATTGCATATTGGTTATCGGACACATACAACATTTAAAGATGATGATTTTGCTGCACTACTTGTGTTCAATGGTATTTTCGGTGCGTTTCCAAACTCAAAATTATTTTTAAACGTACGTGAAAAACACAGCTTAGCATATTACGTAGCATCTGGATTAGAAGGATTTAAGGGAATTATGTACGTATACAGTGGGATTGCTGGAAGTGATTATGAGAAAACAACAACTATCATTGAAGAGCAATTAAACGAAGTAATCGCTGGTACGTTTTCAGAAGAAAATCTTGAAGAAACAAAAGCTCTTCTATTAAACGATATCGTTGAAACAATGGATGATGCCCAAGGTTTAATTGAGGTTATGTATCAAAATGTTATTGGAGAAACAGGAATTGCCTCTCCAGAAGCTCTTCTTGACCGCTTGAAAGAAGTTACCAAAGAAGATGTCATCCGTGTTGCTAAAAAAATAGAAAAAGATACCGTTTATTTATTAACAAGCAAGGAGGCTAACAATGAATAAGAAAACATATGATCATATTGATGAAACATTATACAAAGAAGTGCTTCCAAACGGGTTAACTGTATTTCTACTACCAAGACCTGAAATGGCTAAAACATATAGTGTTTTTACAACCAATTATGGCGGGAAAGATCACACATTCATTCCCCTTGGTAAAAATGAAAAAATTACTGCACCTGAAGGCGTAGCACATTTTTTAGAACATAAACTATTTGAAAAGGAAGACGGGACAGATGTATTTTTAGACTTTGGTAAGCAAGGTGCATCTGCAAATGCGTATACTTCTGCAACAGAAACAGCATATCTATTTAGTGCAACAGATCATATAAAAGAAAACGTCGTTACATTACTTGATTTCGTTCAGGAACCATTCTTTACAGATGAATCTGTTGAAAGAGAGCAAGATATTATTGTTCAAGAGTTACAAATGTATTTAGATCAGGCAGACCACCGCTCATATATGGGGATTTTACAAGCAATGTTTAAAGAGCATCCTGTTCGAAACGAAATTCTTGGAACTGAAGAGTCGATTCGTTCAACTACACGTGAAGATTTATTAACGAGTTATCATACGTTCTATCATCCGAATAATATGACTTTCTTCATCGCAGGTAATTTCGATGTAGAAGAAATGGCAACACTTATTCGTGAAAATCAAGCAGCAAAGACATTTGCAGCACCAGAAGATATTCAACGTTTTCCAGTGAAAGAGTCCAAGGAAGTTGCCAAAAAGGAATCGCGTATTCATATGCCAATTGGAACACCTAAAGTTGTTGTTGGTGTAAAGGAATATGGAGAAAAGATTTCTACGGAAGAATTTGAACATAGAGATATGTTACAAGACATGATTATCAGTCATTTCTTTGGAGCGAATGGACCATTGTATAAAGAACTGTATGAAAATGGTTATATTGACCGTTCATTTTCGGTACAATCAACGATAGAGACTGACCATGGATTTACAATATTAAGTGGAAATTCTGATCAACCAGACGTTCTTGCAGGAAAAGTAAAAGAACTATTATTATCAACAAATGATTATGAAATATCCGAAGAATCCTTTGATCGTATGAAGAAAAAGAGAATCGGACAATTATTGCGTGCAATGAATTCATTAGAGTTCATCGCTGGTGAGTTTGTGCATTACCACATGAACGATTTAGATTTCTTTGACGTATTGCCTAAGATTCAAGAATTAACATTAGAAGAAGTAAATACGTATATTCAAGAGTGGATTACAGAAGAACAACTTGCTGTATGTATTGTTGAATCTGAATAACATACGTAAAAAGAACCCGGATATAGAGACTTCTATATGTTCGGGTTCTTTATATATGTCTAATATGTGTAGTCATTCCTATCATGGGATGTGTGTGTATTCTACCTTGTAAGGATAACATATACATCATCAAAGTGATGTCATTATTTTAATTCCGGTAGCACACGTACTTCTTGTTCCATTTCAGATTGACAAAGTGGACATTTAGGTACTTCTTCAAAGCTATATGACTCACGCATCCATCCTTGACATTTCTCACCTGTACATGCCCATACATTCGTGTCAACTTCAGGAACTGGTTCTTTCGGTCCTCGTTGAAAAGACATTCAGACATCCCCTTTCATTGTACTACCCTTATTATACTCCTTTTTACGGAATATTGAAAGGAATCATGTAAAATTATTTAATTATACACAATAACACGATGTCTTTCAAATGATTCCTTCTAAAAAATAATGACAATTTCATTACAATTGTAGATTGCTTTCAAGATTCATGCTATATATTACTTCAGTATTGACGCATAAGAGATTATTATTCGGTAGAATCATTTGAAGCAGGTTTTTTTAAATGCATATCAAAAATACGTGTTGTAATGAACGGAACAAACATAAGGCCGATGATAATATAAAATAACAGACGAATATTTAGTTGATCGACAATTAATCCACCGATAATAGGTCCCATCATCCGTCCAGCGGCAGCAACACTATTAACGAAACCTTGGTAAAATCCAGCTTTACCTGAAGGTGCTAATTCATGTGCGAGGGCCGGAATAGCAGGCCACACTAACATTTCACCTACAGTTAAGATGGCCATAGCCGTAATGAAAAATGCAAATTCCTCAGCAAACATAGCGATTATAAAAGAACTAATTAAAATACTATTTCCAATATAAATTTGCGTTTTAAGGGTTGGAATTCTTTTCGTAAATTGTCTTACTAAAGGTTGACCTAACACAATTAGAAAACCATTAAGAGCCCATAACAAACTGTATTGTTCTAATGGAATACCTACATCTTGAGTATGTGAGGCAATGGTAGTTTGCCATTGGCTATAAGCAAACCACGTAATTAAGAAACCAGATGATAAAATAATTAAAGCGATAAATGCGGACTTATTTCCTAGGTCAGTTGTCTGCTCTAAAATCGTTGTATGCATTTGGCGATCACGTTCTTGATCCATACCTTTTAACATTATAAGAACGAATAAAAAGAATAAGAAAATAATAGATGCATTGGCAATGAAAATATATGCATATGAAAAGCTAGCAATATAACCACCAAGGGCTGCACCAATAGCAACTCCTAAGTTTTGAGCTACATAAACGGCATTGAATGCACGTCGTCCACCTGTTGGCCAGACAGAACCTGCCATAGCAAACATCACTGGCCATACGGTACCAGTTCCAAGTCCAATAATTATGAGGAAAATAGCATAAGCAGTTATATTTGTATGCATAAACATTAGACCGGATGCTGCACACATTGCAACAGCTGTCCCGGCTAAAATCGTTTTATATGGACTAAATTTATCAAATAATACTCCACCAATTAGATTACCTACTATCGTAGCAGCTTGGTTTAACATTAGAATAAATCCAGCAAAAGCTAATGTATTTCCTAATTCATTGTGCATATAAATAGTATTCAGTGGCCACAAGAATGATCCGCCCGTAACACTAATCGTCGTTGCAATTGCTAAAAGCCAAATATAACGTGGCATATGTCATCTCACCTTATCTCTTTGTGTTAACGTATATATTAGGGTATTTAGACATGCGAATCAATTGACAGGCCTCCTTTAGTTCATGATACCCTACAATTATAAGGAAACGGATCTCTTTGAAATCTATTAAATACTACATATACCTTATTTGTTGGAAAGAAAATAAAGGATTTCCAAAAGATTTGTAGAAATACTAGGTGGATTAGAAATAGGTGTGTATGACATGCACAATAGAAATTGACAAGCGTATGGTATAGGAAGAGTATCTTTTAAATATATTAGATAGGATGTGCACTTCAATATGGTGTTTTCATATTACGTTGCAGGAAATACTGCAGCAGGACAAATGAATGTACTATCGTCAAACGTGGAACAGTGTGAACAAGTAATTGTACTTAACCATCTATCGCCATTCGTCAAAACAAAATGTATGCAGGAGTGGTTACATGCAAACGTAAGGGATCGCTCAGAAATTGAACTTCTAGAAAGTGTTGCAGGAAAACCATTCCTAGATGGAATCATTCATGTAAGAGAAAAATATGCAATTGTTTCAGATGCAGTCATCGACGATTCCACGAATATTACTCATACTATTGATTTATCTTCATATATTTTAGATACAGAGGAACGCCAGCAAGCAGCTAAAGGTTATGAAGAAAATAAACATCAATTGCTTGGAAAAGCTTGGAATTGTTTTGCTACTGGGCTGGAAATCCATGATGAACTCGAGCACATTTACATTCAGCATATGGACTTTGAAAAAGCAGATGAAGTTGCCAACAGGTGGAAACAGAAATATCTTCCTAAGGATGGGAAACCGAGCGGGAAGGGTCACATACGTAAGCGCTTGTTTGGAACAAATACTTCAGAAGGGTCGTTAAATGTTGTACCACATATAATTAAAAACTTTTCAACCGTTCATCATATTAAAGGAAGAGCAGGAACAGGTAAGAGTCATTTTATGAATGCGATTAAGGATACTTGTATTCAATTAGGTTATGATATTGATCAATACATTTGCAGTTTTGACCCTGAAAGTACAGACATGATTATTGTTCCAGAGTTACAACTTTGCTTGTTTGATAGTACAAATCCGCATGAATTTATACCTAAAGAAAATGATGTAGTTGTTGACTTATACGAAGAAACAGTAGAACCAGGAATTGATGAGCGCTATAAAGAATTGATTGAAGAAACAACATTAAGATACACATCTTTTATGAAAGAAGGGAAGCAATACTTACAAAAAGCTCGTCAGGAGCAAAACCACATAGATGATTTATATGAAGATGTATATACAAATTCGGTGATGGAATCGATGATGCATACACTTACAAAGCACATATACACATAGACGACAATCCGGGAAGAGAAAGAAGGAGATGTAGCAAAAAAACTTGCGTAAAGGAAATATATGAGGTATAATAATTAATTAACAGAATATTTGAGAAACGAAAATACGGAGGTGGGAATTGTGTTAACCGTCAAAATGTTAAAACCGTATTATATAAAAACTGATAATCAATATATTCGAGTTATCCTAGCATATCAATATTTTGCTATTTTTATGAATGGGGATGTGTACCAATTCATCCCGAAAGAAGAGAAGGAAATCAAAATTGATCGAGCTACAAAGAAAGTAGTAAACCTAGATTCGAAGTTTGCTTTTCAGCGTGGAAAAGATGTAATTTATATTACGATGGCAGATTTAATTTCTTTACCGGACTTTTTAGCTCAATTGGATTCCATTGTAGAAACATATTATACAACCCACAATGAAGATGAGACGACTTCAATAAAGCGTGAAGAGATTGATATTTTAATGGAAGAGCTTGAGGGTAACAATATTCGAAAGTTAATTGATCAAGCGTTAGATGAAAAAGACGAACAAACTTTTTACAAATTGTCTCAATTACTGTAAAAAAGAGAAAAGCAAATCCGTTTGCTTTTCTCTTTTTTGGTGGAAAAAATGTATTGAATGGACAACTACCCAGAAGCTGTATTTACAATTTGTATCCGGTTCTACTTTTAAATCTTTTCAAAATCACATGACTTTCAACCCGTGTAATTCCCCGAACAGAATATAATTCATTATTAATAAAGGTCTCCAATTTTTGGAAGTCCTCTACAAGAACGTGCATGTGTAAAGTGCTTGGCCCGGTCATTTGGTAAACACTTGCAACACTTGGATTGTCTGCCAAGTTCTGGGCGACATCTTCGAGCTGCTGTGGTTCTACATCCACTTCGAAAAAAGCAGACACTTTCTTCCCGAATTTTTCAGAGTTAACTGCAACTGTAAAACGGTCAATTACATTGTGGTCAATTAACTGTTGAATACGATCCTTTACCGCAACACGGGACAATCCTACTTTTTTAGCTAAATCCACGTAAGAAGCCCGACCATCTTTAATTAATTCATCAATCAACTTTTCATCAAGTTCATCAAATTTCATAAAATCTCACCCTGTCATTATGAAAGTCCCTCCAGTGGAACAATCCTTTATGATTTTCACTCTTGAGAAGAATAAACGGATTATTTATGCAAACATTATCCCAGAAAGTGAATGAAATAACAATAGCTATTATATACAACATATACGATAAAAGATAACTTTTATAAACAAAAAGATAGTTAGAAATGTAAGTTTAGATATAAAAGTAAGTAAATAAGGGAATTATATCATATATTTGTTCTTCAGTTGTTGACAAGTAAAACTGTTTTATGTACGATAAAATGCATGGACTTTCGTCTCAATAATACGTCGATATACGTGAATGAGCTTCTTTTAGTTGGACTGTTCGGACTTGCTTTTCATTGTATGTATTATGAAATTCCCTCGAGTTTATGAATGTATGAAATTTTGTATGGAAATGCCTTCCAAAGTTCTTAAAAACAATTTCATCTGACGCAAAATGTAAAAGACGTATGTTATATGCAAGCTTAAGAAATTGTACGTTATTGTGGGTAAAGGGTAGTGATAGAATGATACATCGTTATATATTTCTTGCATTCTTTCGAGCAGGAATGCTTGGTTATGGCGGAGGGTTATCTGCAATTCCAATTATGCACCGAGAAGTTGTAACCGTATATCGGTGGATGGAAGCGGAAGAATTTGCGGATATTATTGCATTAGCAAATACATTGCCAGGTCCAGTAAATACAAAAATTGCCGGATATGTTGGTTGGCGTGTAGCCGGGTTTTGGGGGATGATGAATGCACTCATTGCATCTGTTATTCCAACAGCATTTTTAATGGTTCTTATTTTGACAACATTAAATGCCTTTAAGGATAGTGCATTTGTTCAAGGAATGACCAAAGCAGTCCTACCTGTAGCAGGTGTAATGATTGGTGTCCTTGCTTGGGATTTTGTTCGTCTTTCGAAAAAAACGATGGGATGGGCAATTACAATTGTGTTTCTCATCATTAGTATTGTT
This sequence comes from Bacillota bacterium, assembly GCA_035301025.1. Classification (GTDB taxonomy): domain Bacteria; phylum Bacillota; class Bacilli; order Bacillales; family Amphibacillaceae; genus CALAMD01. The sequence goes on from DATGUV010000015.1 coordinate 33,314, forward strand.
GTTATGGAATTATTACATATTCATCCTGCATTATTAATCGCTGGATTTATTGGGGCTGCATTTGTCATCCCGACTAAAAAGAAAGGTGAGGAAAAAAGGGTGGATAAACAATGATCGTATATTGGCAAATTTTCAAAGCAAACTTTATTGCAAATATGCTCGGTTATGGTGGCGGACCAGCAACAATTCCGTTATTGGAACATGAAGTCGTAAATACATATCATTGGTATACGACACAAGAGTTTAGTGAAATTGTGGCACTTGGAAATGGGTTACCGGGACCTATTGCTACAAAGTTAGCAGCTCAAATTGGTTTCGACCTAGGAGGAACACTTGGAGCCTTCATCGCTTTAGTAGCCACGATTGCACCTACAATGATTTTGATGCTTATTTTGTTAGGTGTATTGATGAAATTCAAACATTCACCAATTGTTGTTCGCCTGACATTATATGTTCGGCCAGCAATCGCAGTATTGCTAGGTGCAATGACATACAATTTCTTTTTCAACGCTTCAGAAAATGCTGGAATCACTCATACAGCTATTATTGCAGGAGCAAGCTTTCTACTTTTAGAGAAATTTAAAGTAAATCCTGTCTATGTTGTTTTAGGAGCTCTGCTCTATGGTGGAATCTTTTTATCCTAATATGTTAATGATTTTCATCATACGTATTTTATACTATCTAACTACCACATGTAATTTCGTTACGTCGCTTGAAAGTACATGTGGTAGTAACGTGGCTATTTTAGGTCATAATGAAATTCATGCATGTAAAAACTGCACCCCAATTGTTATATGTGTTTAACAACTGGGGTGCAGTTTTCGTTTACGGTAGCTTTTTTATTTAATCTTTTTTAATTTCTACTAATAAATCAGCAACTTGACTGGCCACATATCCACTTGCACCAAGATCTTCTACTTTTTCCACCATCATTGCAATAAGAATATCTTGATCTTCTGTTGGATATCCAACAAACCAACCATTATCATGACCTTTAGCATCTGCAGATACTTTTAATTCTGCAGTTCCTGTTTTACCAGAAATATCAAAGTCGTCACGCTGAGCTTTTTTAGCAGTTCCAGCATCTACCACTTCAAATAAAATATCTTCTATAATTTTTGCATCTTCCTTGGATAGAATGTCTTCTTTCCAAATTTCCCCGGTTTTTTCTGAAGTAAGTAATGTCGGTTGTAGCATATTACCTTCATTTAAAAAAGGAGTGTATGCAATAGCTAAATGTAAGGCACTTATTTCAATTTCACCTTGGCCATAACTTGAATTTGCTAGTAGGACTTCGTTATCAATCGTCCCGTCAGCAGAAATAGAAGAAGCAGTATATGGATATGGAAATGGAAACTCCTGGCCAAAACCAAAGTTTTCTAACCCGTTTGTATATGTCTCAATACCAGCATCAATAGCTTTCATAGCAAAATAAATGTTATCTGATCTTTTAAGGGCATCTGCTAAATCAACTGGTTTGGAGGATTCAGAAACTCTTCGGACTTGATAATCTTTCCAACCATTATCCCATGTGAGACCTTTAATTTCGATTCCTTCATCAGGATTAAGGGAACCATCTTTTAGTCCGATAGCAGCGCTAATTGGTTTCATTACGGATCCAGGTGCATATGTTGCGGTGAAACGGTTTAATAATGGTTGTTGTCCATCACTTTCCAACTCTTCACGTTTTTTCTGTCCGATCCCATAAGCAAAATCATGGGGATCAAAAGAAGGACTGCTTACAAGGGCTAATGCTTCACCTGTTTTAGGATCAATAGCTGCAGCTGTACCTGCTTCTTTTCCGTAAGACTCATAAATTTCTTTTTGCATGTAGGAATTAATCGTGATTTTAACATCTTCTCCATCAACTGTTGGCTTTTCAGCAAGGATAACGTCTTCTTCGTCTTCATTCGTAACAATAATTTTAATGCCTCGTTCACCTTTTAATGTTTCTTCATATACATATTCAAGACCACGTTTACCAATAACATCTTGTGGACCATAGGCTCCTGGCTCAGCATTTTCAATATCTTCCGCCGTAACATCGCCAACGTAGCCAACTAAATGAGCAGCGGATTTCCCAAGAGGATAGACGCGACCATCAGTCTCTCTACGTTCAATTGAATTAATGTCCCATAATTTAACGAGAGTATCTTCATTAGTTTTCGGCACCTTTGTAATAGGAACATATAATCCAGGTTCGACCCAATCTGCACTTAATGCTTGTTCAATAGAGGAAACAGAAATTTCTAAAATATTTGCGATTTGCGTTAGTTCTGCAGAAGGATCATCCGGAAGCTTTTCAGGGATAATTCCAATTTCATAAACTACATCATTCATTGCTAAAGGAATGGAATCACGATCCAAAATACTGCCCCGTTCTGGTGAATCCGATTGGAAGGAAATTTTTCCACCGTCTTTAAGTGCAGGGAAAATAAATCCAGGATTCCAGTCAATGACCCATTTTTCATCATCATCACTTTCTACAAGCTGCAATTCAGCTTCATAATCAAAAGAAATAGGGCCCGCAAGACTTGTCATGGACGCCTGAAAAGGAATTGTAACAGTTCCTTCTTCGTATGCACGTTCAATTTCTTCTTTCGTTAATTCGTCATAGGTTACTTCAATTTCATGAATTTCCATATCTGTATAGACTTTCTCATAACGTTCAGTGAAATCTTCTTTTGTATGATTTGATTTCGCATCTTCTGACAGTGAGTTATACATTTCCTCGAAGGATTCATTTGACCAATGATCAATATATGTACGTAGCTCTTTATCAGGAGATTCTTGCTCTTTTGAACAAGCTGTTATGAGAAATAGTATAGATGAAAAAAATAATATAAATACGGATGTTTTTCTCATGCATCCCCCTCCTATAAACGTATTATATCATGATTAAGAAAATAGAAAAAATGTTATAAAAAATATTATCAAGTTCAAAAACTTTAACGAAATCTGTTAATAAATTATATCTGATTATTGAAATCATATTCGTTAAAGTCTTAATATTCACCAATTTTTAACATAATTATATCTTTTTTGGAACAATTTCCCGACAAAACTAGTCATTTATAACTATGTATGATAAAATGCTCATATTGTATATCCACAAAAAGTGTAAATGGTACGTTCGAAAACTAAGTACCGATTATTTTTTGAATGCATACGATGAAATAAATGCTTTTATATGATTGAGTGAATTTTATAATATTCATGTATTTAAAAACGCTCAGCAATGGATCGTGATCCATGTGTAAGGATATTATGGAATTCGCTCAGCTGCATAAGCATGTAAAATATGTGCTGTATTTTACAACATATAACAATGTGATTTCAATGTTCATTTTTTGACGATCGAGAACACATTATATGATATAGTGACATTATTCTAAAATAATGTATTTTAGAAGTGAGGAAGAGGCGAGATTTTATGAGCGAACAGGAACTGTTTACAAACATATTAAAAAAGATGATTGCTAAAACTGAAAATGAAACGATACAAACATCTGAACAATTGATTGAGGCACTAATTATTGAAATGTCGATGAACAATAATTTATTTACGAATACACTTGAAACAAAACATGCTTAATAAAGATTAGAAGGTACACGCTAAATAGACCTAAGACTCCCATTTTCAGACTTAATGAACTTGGGGGCAAAAGGTGTTGTATGTAGTTGTGAGATGATTGTCACATGGATTGGGCTTATTCGTCTCATAGTTAGAGGAGGATTGAAGAATGAAAGTTATTAGAGTGGATGATTATGAAGCATTAAGCAAAAAAGCGTACGAGTTCTTTATACATACTATGAATACGACTGAACAGCCTGTATTTGGATTAGCAACAGGTTCTACACCAAAAGGGTTGTATGAATTATTGGTGGATGAGTACAAACAGAAGAAACAGGTATTTGAACATATTCAAACATTTAACTTAGATGAATATGTTGGACTGGCGAAAGATCACCCAGGTAGCTATTACTACTATATGTATGAACGATTTTTTAACCCTTTAAATCTTGATCAAAAGCAAGTAAATGTACCAAACGGTCTTACACCGAACTTTGATGAAGAATGTGAACGATATGAACAAAAAATTGCTGAGGCAGGGGGAATTGATTTACAATTCTTAGGAATAGGTGTGAATGGCCACATTGGATTTAATGAGCCTGGTACATCCTTCTCAAGTCGAACCCATATAGTTGAGTTGACTAAATCAACAATGGAAGTAAATAGCCGTTTCTTTGAAACAAAAGAAGAAATGCCAAATAAAGCAATTACGATGGGAATTAAGTCCATTATGGGAAGCAAGGAAATCGTACTTCTTGTAAATGGTGAACATAAAGCAGAAGCGCTGAAACAGACAATTGAAGGAAATGTAACTGAAGATTTTCCTGCGTCTGTTTTGCAAAAACATCCACATGTAACGGTTATTGCTGATACGGATGCATGTAAAAAATTACAAGCGCAATGATTGAAAACAAGTAACAGGAGGTGAATGCATTCATCTCCTGTTATACATGTTCATATTCAAAGTTTTTGTTCGTATATAAGACTTAATCTACGGACTTGGCACATCGATTTCTATATATGCCTGCTTCGTTTCTTCAATGCTGGCTTGTCCGTTTGTACTATTGGTCATCCATTCTACAAATGCCTCAACTTGATCTACTTGGACAAACACAGAACATACGACATGCTCTACATATTCAATGTTATCTAACATATAATCGGAATTGCGTAATTCATTCTCAATTTTCCCTAAAAGAGTATAGTCTACTGTGATGTCAAATCCTTGCATACGTTGCCTTTTAACGACTCCAACCTCTCGTATGACTTCAGATGTGGCATTTCCGTAAGCACGAATAAGACCACCTGCCCCAAGTTTAACTCCACCAAAGTAACGGGTTACAACAACAGCAGTGTCTTTCAAATTCATTTTCTTTAATACTTCTAACATTGGAACACCTGCCGTTCCGCTAGGCTCTCCATCATCATTTGCTTTTTGGATGTGATTGTTTTCCCCAATCATGTAAGCAGAACAATTATGTGTTGCATCATGATGTTTCTTTTTAATGGATTGAATAAAATCCTGTGCCTCTTCTTCTGTTTCAGCACGCGTTACATACCCGATAAATCGAGATTTTTGAATGAGTATTTCATAAACTCCATCTTTTTTTACGGTTAAATAGTTCTCAAGCATAAATTGAATCCCCCAAGACTACCATTATTTATTCATATCGTGTACTATTATAAGAACTAATCCTCTCATAAAGCGCTAGAGAAGAAACTTTTATTACATGTTCCTTTTTATTATATCATAGGTTGGTGAGTACGCATATGACAGGTCAGGTAGATGAGAAAGCACTTGATTATATACTAGATGAAATGATTGATGTTGTTGAAAATAGTAAAACTGAAATCTTTAATATTAGTGAGCAGGCAAGAAGGGAACATGCTGAACTTTTATCAGAGCTGCATGTTATTAAGAAAAAAGTTGTAGAGCATATAGATAAAGGCGGCAGACTCGAGCGAAATGTACGCATGTCTCGAAAGCGGCTATCCGAAGTAAGTAAAAATTTTAATAAATATACGGAAGAAGATGTACGTACTGTATATGAAAGTACACATAAGATGCAAACGAGGCTTGCGCTGATGCAAGAAGAGGAAAAAAACTTACGGGATCGAAGGGATGATATTGAACGGAGGCTCATTCAATTAAGTGAAACAATAGAACGTGCTACTGGTCTTGCAAGTAAAACAGCAGTTATTTTAACGTATTTAGATGACGACTTTAGAAAAGTTAACAATATGATTGAGAGTGCAAAAGAAAAGCATGAATTTGGCTTGAAAATTATAGAGGCACAAGAAGATGAACGCCGAAAGATTTCCCGTGAAATTCACGATGGTCCAGCACAAATGCTTGCTCATATTTTACTTCGAACGGAAATTGTCGAGCAAACATTTAAATACGAAGGTATTGATGAAACCTTGCGCGAACTAAGAGAAGTACGAAAATTAATTCGTTCAACACTAGAAGAAGTACGAAGAACGATTTATGATCTTCGTCCAATGGCTCTTGATGATTTAGGACTTATTCCAACATTACAAAAATATATTTCCAATTTAGAAGAGCAACATCCACATATTCAATTCGAATTTTCCAACTTAGGTAAAGATATCCGCATGTATGAGAAATATGAGATTGTTTTATTTCGTTTAGCCCAAGAAGCTTTACAAAATGCGATTGCACACGGGCAAGCAACGATTATTATTGTTCGTATTGAAATTCGAAAAGATAATACGTCGTTAGTAGTACAAGACAACGGGGTCGGTTTTGATACAGGAAAGAAAAAAGAAAACTCATTTGGTCTCATTGGAATGAGAGAACGTGTGGACATGTTTAAAGGAGAGTTTTCGGTCACTTCCCAAAAAGGTCAAGGAACGAGAGTCTTTATAAAATTACCTTTTTCTAAAGAAACAACAGATAGTGACATGAATTCCCTTCCAAAAAGCAACTAAAACAGGTAAAATAGAGTATATGTATTATATATTTCATAGAATTTGAAAATACAATCATACATAGACTGAACGTACACATGAATCTTTAGTCACGTACTTGAATGAATTTCATAATGATTAAAATTAGCTACTTGACTACTACATATGATAGTGAGATAGCGAGAAGTACGTATTATGAACTTCATTAACTTATATATATATGAAAAATAAAACTAATGAATTGTAGGAGGGCAAAACTCTATGGATAAGACCGTTGATATTGTACTAATAGATGACCACAAACTATTTCGCGAAGGTGTCAAGCGTATTTTAGATTATGAAGATTCTTTCCAAGTAGTAGCTGAAGGTGGAGATGGGCTAGCCGCTTCAAAGCTTGTAAAAGAGTATCAACCAGATGTTGTTCTTATGGATATTAATATGCCAGAAATGAATGGGATTCAAGCAACAGCGAATCTTGTATCCCAGTATCCTGATACATATGTTATCATTCTATCAATCCATGATGACGAAAGCTATGTTACACACGCATTAAAAACAGGTGCTCGTGGATATTTATTAAAGGAAATGGATTCAGATTCCTTAATTGAAGCGATTAAGGTAGTAAGTGAAGGAGGATCATATTTACATCCGAAAGTGACTCACAACTTAGTGAAGGAATATAGGCGTTTAGCACGTGAGAGATCTGTTTCAAATGCTGAGGAACAAGTGATTTATCAAAAACCACTTCACTTACTTACTAAAAGAGAGTGTCAAGTGCTACAGTTAATGGCTGAAGGAAATAGTAACAGATCGATTTCAGAAACATTATTTATCAGTGAGAAAACAGTGAAAAATCATGTAAGTAATATTTTACAAAAAATGAAGGTAAATGACCGTACACAAGCCGTTGTAACTGCTATTCGCAAAGGCTGGGTAGAAGTGATTTAACAATCAAGTAATGTACGAAGAACTCTAGTATCTCCTGATGCTAGAGTTTTTTGAAAATTATTTGTCAGCTGATAATATAGGAGAATGACAAAATAGGACTATTCATGTAGTAGGTGAATGAGTTTTATCCTACATAAATATAAAATGTAGTTCAACTCGGTCACTTGAAGCCACATATGTGTTGAAATAGCTATTTTTGGTAATGATGTCATTCATTCATATTGACCTTAAAGTTGGGGTAAAATGTTTGTGGGAGAACATACACCTCATTCTTAATGGTGAAATCGTAAGAATTCACCATTAAGAATGAGGCAGCAAGCGAAGCGCGGTAGCGTTATGGGCTATTTTAGTGAAAAAGAGGACCTTCTTTTGTATAGTTATGTTTGCAGACAAAAAACTACAAAAGGGGTCCTCAAAATGAACGATATCATATCTACGCTCACAATGAAAGAATTAGAACAAATGACATACCGTGCCTTGCAAAAAAGTTTCTCTCAAGTGATGGCACAGACGCTCCATGAATTAGATGAGGCAATAGCTTTAGGTCGAGATAAGAAAAGGTTTTATCTCAAAGATAAACGAACATTAAAATTTGAATCAGTATTTGGTCAGGTAGAACTTAAAAGAAATTATTATCAGGATAAAGAAACTGGAAAGTACATCTATTTATTAGATCAATATTTATCTTTTGATGGTTCTAAAGGGATGAGCCCAGTCGTGCAGGATCTCGCTATTGAATTAGCTGTTACGGGTGTATCTTATCGTCAAGCAAGCCAATCTATTGAAAGACTGCTAGGTTATCCTGTGATTAGTCATGAAGCAATACGTCAGCAACTTTTGAATACAGAAGTGGTACCGGAAAAGGCCGTACCCCTTGACCAAGAAGTTGTCTTCGTTGAAGTTGACGGACTTTATACAAAAAGCCAGGAGAAAAAGAAAAAAGGAAGGGAAATCAAAATAGCCAGTGTACACCAAGGTTGGGAAATGAATGGTAAACGAGCAAGGTTGGTTGAAAAGCGACATTTCATTCATCAAGGTAAATTGCCTTTTTGGGAAGAGTTTGAACAGTACCTTATGGAAACCTATGAGTATGATCCAACCAAGCATCATTTGGTTATTAACGGGGATGGAGCGAAGTGGATCACATCCTGTCGTGAATATTTTAGACATAACGCAACCTTTGTCATTGACCGTTTTCACGTTGCACGAGACGTGCAACACTTGTTTAGAAGTCACCCAAGATACCGATCAATTCGCAAAAAACTAGCAAGTTATGATTGGAAAGGTTTCATGGTGGAATTAAATAGTGCAGTAGGGACGCTTGAAAATGAGCAGAAAGAAGAACGATTGGAAGATTTAATTAGCCAACTGTCCCAATATCCAGAAGCACTTGGTGACTATCGGGAAAAATTGAAAAAGAAAGGTATAGATACAACAGATTTTCGTCCAATGGGAAGTGCAGAGGGAACAATGAGTGTGTTCGCAAGACGGCTTAAACATGGGCGTAGCTGGTGTGAGATAGGGCTTGATAAATTCATTGATATTTTTGTTGCCCT
>DATGUV010000016.1:0-2846 GCA_035301025.1 Bacillota bacterium
ACGAATGATGAAGCCATTTCAACGATGATTCATTGGTTAGAAAAAAAACATAAAGGTGAAAAGAAAATTAGTTATCGTCTAAGAGACTGGTTATTTTCGCGTCAACGGTACTGGGGAGAGCCGATTCCAATTATCCATTGGGAAGACGGGTCAATGTCAACGGTTCCTGAGGAAGAGTTGCCACTTATCTTACCTGAAATGACAGAGATTAAACCTTCTGGGACTGGTGAATCACCTTTAGCAAATAGTGAATGGATTCACGTAACCGATCCTGAAACGGGAATGAAAGGTAGACGGGAAACGAATACAATGCCACAATGGGCTGGAAGTAGTTGGTATTTCTTACGCTATATCGATCCACATAATAACGAAGCGTTAGCAGACCCTAAAGCCCTTGAAAAATGGCTTCCGGTAGATATTTATGTTGGTGGGGCAGAGCATGCAGTCCTTCATTTATTGTACGCTCGTTTCTGGCATAAAGTGTTATATGACATTGGAGTGGTTTCAACAAGTGAACCATTTACAAAACTATTTAACCAAGGAATGATTTTAAAAAACAGTGAGAAAATGAGTAAGTCCAAAGGAAATGTTGTGGACCCAGATGACATTATTAAATCTCATGGGGCTGACACATTACGTCTGTACGAAATGTTTATGGGACCCCTTGATGCGGATGTGGCCTGGTCTACAACCGGATTAGATGGATCTCGTCGCTTCCTTGACCGGGTATGGCGCTTAATTGCCAACGGAGAAGGATCTTTATCAGATTATGTTGTTGATAAAGAGGTGTCCGAACTTGATAAAGTGTATCATGAAACCATTAAGAAAGTTTCAGACGACTACGAAGTATTGCATTTCAATACGGCAATTTCTCAAATGATGGTATTTGTGAATGAGGCATATAAAATAGGGCAATTGCCGAAAGAATACGCAGAAGGATTTATTAAAGCATTATCACCAATCGCACCTCATATGTGTGAAGAACTGTGGCAGATGTTAGGAAATGAAACCTCAATTGCCTATGCGACTTGGCCGACTTATAACGAATCAAAATTAATCGAAGAAGAAGTAGAAGTAGTCCTTCAAGTAATGGGGAAAGTTCGTTCGAAAGTAAGTGTACCAAAAGATATTACGAAAGAAGACTTAGAGACAGTAGCACTGGAAGATGAAAAAATTCAGCCTTGGATTGAAGGTAAAACTGTTCGCAAAGTAATTGTAGTACCAGGAAAACTGGTGAATATAGTAGCAAACTAATGGTATGAAGAGCAATCATCGATGATTGCTCTTCTTGTTTTTAATGACTACTTTTCCAAGAAGTGTCTACTAATAGCCAGGAATCATTTTCAAAAACCCATTTGGATTGGATTGTTCCAAGTTCTTTTGCATCAATCATTGATGAAGCATGTTGACTGGTTTCTATCATTGTTTGGCCCTCAGATGGTAAACCTTTTATAGCATGAACAGGCTCTATAAAAACTTCTTGCTGTCTAACTAAGTTCCCGTCTTGTTGATAAATACCTGCAGCAATATAAGCTGACGATTGATCTTTGATATCTATTACTACAGGATCTTCATGGGGATGAATAAATATATGAACTAAGAAGTTTTCGATAAATTTTCCATGGATGAAGGATTCTACTGGTATAGGAATGGAAGAAAAATGATTATTCTCAAACGTGTAAATGTTAAATATATGTGTATCTTCTTCAGGATTAAAGCTACTTTGATAAAGTAATTCATTTGTTCCGTTATTAGTTATATCGATATATTCAAATGATGGATTAAATCCACCAGGAAGATCAATGGTCCACTTATCTCCGTTTTTGGAATAAATAGTAGCATGAATAAAAGGAAAATATGTACTACTTGAAGAAAGACGCTCACCTTCTATATGGATTGTCTCTTTTTCTCCATCACCTGTGACATCCACTGAATCTTTGTATATAAGAACAAGATCAGAATTATTTGTAGCTTCAACATTTATTACACATATGAAAAACAGCACACTACATGAACACATGAATCGATAAAACATTCTAAAACCCCCTTTAAGATAAGATGTGCAAATTAGTTGGAACATATGCAAAAATACGGTAGTCTTGAAAAATGTATGGATCATAGTTTTGTATGTCTATAATATTCTAAAGGTTTTATGATCGAAGACTTAGTAAAAAACGTATGTAGAGAAAGGAAGTTTATAATGGAAGAACAAGCAAAAGAAATTACGCCAAAACAAGTAGAGGAATATATAGAAAAACAAAAATCATGCATAATAGTCGATGTTCGAGAAGATATGGAAGTTGCTCAAGGTATGATTGAAGAAGCGAAACATATTCCGCTCCAATCACTGCCCTTTTCTTTAGATCAACTAGATAAATCTAAAGAAATCATTTGTGTATGTCGATCAGGTCAACGAAGTAATTCAGCTGCATTATACTTGAATGAACAAGGATACAATGCGGCTAATATGGTCGGTGGAATGCTTGAATGGTCAGGAGAAATTATATTTAAATAAAAAGTGTTGACATAAGGGTTTAAATATTATATATTTATTTGGTGCCCAAAATGGCTAATAGATGTATTGCTTTATGAATGTAATTTGACAAAGTAATCTGAAAGTGTTAATATTATTTTACTAGAGACATCTAGTCCATTTGTTCCTTGAAAACTGAACAGAACAATCATTATGGTAAGAGAAACATGTAACATGTTTACTCGTTAATTTTTAAATTTTAGTCAGCAATAGCTGATGCCAATATAATAGTGAGTGTACTCACTATGTTTCAAACTTTTTGGCAAGTAAGACTCTATTGATTCTTACTTGCACAAGTGCAACTAGACCTCTG
>DATGUV010000017.1:0-8497 GCA_035301025.1 Bacillota bacterium
TGTATCCATGGATAAATTCGTGAACGCGAATGTCGTTACACCTAGCAAGAAGAGTCCACCTCGAGCGAGCCATTTTCCACCAAATTTATCAAAAAGATACCCAGTAATTGGATTCATCAGTCCCATAATGATAGCGCCGGGTAGGAGTACAAGCCCTGATTTTAATGCGGAGAATCCAATCATATTTTGCATGTATAATGGTAAAATTACGTTCGTACCAATCATCGCTGCGAAGACGACCATTCCAAGGCCTGTCGCCAATGTGAAGATGCCATATTTGAATACCCGGAATTCGAGCAGGGGCTCTTTTAATTTCAATTGTCTTGTAATGAACAGGTAGAGTGATATGACTCCGACCACTATGGCTAAAATGACTTGGCTACTTGACCATCCCATGTCACCAGCAATACTAAAACCGTATAAAAGGCCGCCAAAACCAATTGTCGATAGGATGACTGATAATATATCTAGCTTGGGTTTTTTCAGTTCTGTCACATTTTTTAATAAAAAGTATGCTGCAATCATGTCGAAAACAGCAATCGGTAATACAACATAAAAAACACTGCGCCATGGAAATTGATCAACAAGCCAGCCTGATAGACTTGGCCCAATGGCTGGTGCGAATGCGATGACGAGTCCGAATAGTCCCATCGCCGTTCCTCTTCTTTCAACGGGAAAGAGGAGAAATAAAACGGTTTGCATGAGTGGCATCATTATACCTGCGCCTGACGCTTGTAAAATCCGTCCGACCATTAAAAATGAAAAATTGGGAGCGATGGCGGCGGTAAATGTTCCAAGCGTAAACAATCCCATTGCAGTGAGGAAGAGTTTTCGTGTCGTGAATCGATCGATTAAAAATGCGGTTACGGGGATCATAATTCCGTTAACAAGCATAAATACGGATTGAAGCCATTGTGCTGTATTCTCGCTTAAATTGAGGTCCTTCATGATCGGTGGGAGCGCCGTGCCGAGAAGGGTTTGATTTAAAATGGTGACGAAAGCACCTAATAATAAGACCGCAAAAAGCGGGATGTTTTTCTTCCAATTAAATGTTTCTGTATTCATGACATACCAACTTTCTACCCCGTAGAGTTAATTCAACCTACTAAACAATGCTATCATACTGGGAAAACGAAGAACAATTATAAGAATCAGTAAATTCTTTTTTTTCGTGTGATTGCCTTAGAAGTGTCGGTGTTTTTGAGGTGGATGTCGAGTGTGAAAATGTTGATGTTACAGTGTTTCGGAAATGGTGAAAAGTACCCCCTAATCTCAATGGGGCAGGTCAGTCTTGCTTTGTTAAATGATTTCTTGCTGTAACTGAAACTATTTTAGATTGCTTGAGAAACATTAACTTGGAAAGTCGGATTACTTAAAAGAAATCTGTGCTGAGTTGATAAGCACTAAATTACGGATGACGGAATATAGAGCATTGACGAAAGGTTATAGAACCGGATGAAGGGCTATAGAATGAGATGAAGGCGCATAGACCGAGACAAAGGCGCATAGACCGGGACGAAGGCGCATAGACCGAGACGAAGGCGCATAGACCGCGAAAAATGCGCGTGGAACTAGTCGCTGCCGCAATCATTTCATGTCGATGGGATCGTTGTTTAATAGCCGTAGTTATATGAGGAGTGTGGGTTGTGTAGGATTCGACCTGGATTCATAGATTCGATGATTTTCTTGAACGATTTTTCCACTGGTACTCCGACTTTACCGTTTCCCCAAATACACTACTCCGCGATTACCTGCCAAACAAAAAAATTCCCTGGTAGAAAAGATGACGATGAATTGAGCTGGTTTTTAGAGTTCAAATAATCTTCATAATGCGGGTGACGATGAATTGAGCTGATTCTTCGAGGGCAAATGATCTTCATAATGCGGATGACGATTAATTGATCAGCTTTTTCGAAAGCAAATCATCATCATAAGGTGGTTGACGCAATTGACCCATATTCTCACACCAAAATGATCTTCATAACTTAAATAAAAGGCAAAAAGAAAAGGTTACCCCTTCTAAATTCTCATTTATCTATCAACATTCTAATTATTTTACATATAATTTTTAAGAGGTGATTAAATATGGCGAGGGTACCTTATACCGAGAAGGACGTGGAATTAGTAGCCCGGATGATGAGAGCGGAGGCAGAGGGTGAAGGAAAGTTAGGGGAATTGATGGTTGGTAATGTTATTGTGAATCGGCTGGTGGCTGATTGTTTGGATTTTAATGATTTACGGTCGATATCGGATGTCATTTTTCAAATACAAGGAGGAAATTATTCTTTTGAAGCGGTTCAGAAGGGGAATGTTTTTTACAATCGAGCGAGGGAAGTGGAAAAAAGGTTAGCGCGGGATGTCTTAGAAAGGTGGAGGCAGCATCCTTCTAGTTATGCACTGTGGTATTTTAATCCGTATGCACCGTGCCCTCCTTCATGGTATGATCAGCCGTTTACGGGACAATATAAGTTACATTGCTTTTACGAACCGGCACCAAATACATGTGAAAGTGTTTATATGAGATAGAATTTAGTTTAAAGAATTTTAATTATGTTCGACATAAGCGAGTGGAACGCCTGATTGGTGGTTTCCACTCTTTTGCTTTGAAAAGGGAGAAAAAATTGTAAAGTATTGTGGCGATTGTTTGGCTAAACAGAATTGCAAGTGAAGCAGACTTATTATATAGTGTGCTTTTTTTATTTAAAGTGAATATGAATAAATATGAACCTTTTTTTAGGAGTGGGATAGTAGTCATGATAAAAAAGTTTAAAGTAACCATTATACTGCTGGTGTTAAGTTTAATCTTAGTTGCTTGTGGAGATCCAAAGGTGGGGGACATGTTTATGTTGAAAAGGAATACTTTGGGTGGTATGAATGTCAACTCTATGGAAAATACAATGAATGAGTTGAAAGCTCTTGAAGAAGTGGGAAATCCAGACTCTATGGAAGAATACGTCGATTTTAATGAGATTCCTAGTTTTAGTGTTGGTACCGTAGTAAGAGTGATAGAGACTAGGGAGAAAGATCGCATGGTTCAGATTCAAAACGTGTATCCAAAAACAAAAAGTATTATGAAAATGTGGATTGACACTGAAGAATTAAATAATGCTTTGAAATAGCGAGTTCATGTATTTTGGCCGACGTAGAATGTGGAGGAAGGGATATGTAAAGGGCGTTTTGATAGTTGTGAAAAAAGAGTTGTTATAAGAAAACACCACTGAATAAATATCACTTTACACATTTTAAGGTAAGGTGATATTTATTTCTGATATGATAGAGTTAATTTAAAAGAAAACAATGGGGGAACAAGAATGGCAAAAGAAAGACTTATTATGGACGTAGATCCGGGAATTGATGATTCATTGGCGATTTTATTGGCGTTAAAGTCACCTGAAATCATCGTTGAAGGAATCACGGTTGTCAGCGGGAATGTTGAACTTCACCAAGCTACAAAAAACGCAATGAAAGCTGTTGACATGTCAGGGGCTTGGGAAACGAAAGTGTATAAAGGAATGGCATTGCCCCTAGTTAAAGAGTACATCGATGCGACGGATACTCACGGCACTGATGGGATTGGTGAAAATTACTTCCCGGTGCCGAGTCGAACGCATGAAGAAGAGCACGCGGTCGATTTTATTTTAAATACAGTTAGGAATAATCCAGGTGAGGTCACTCTGTTAGCTTTAGGACCTTTGACGAATATTGCAGCAGCGATAGAGAAAGATGTTGAGACGATGAGAAAAGTGAAAAAGCTTGTCCTAATGGGAGGGACAGCAAGGCATCAAGGGAATTGCAGCGCGGTGGCGGAGTATAATTTCTGGGTTGACCCCCATGCAGCGGAAATATTATTTTCTTCAGGCATCGAGGTCACAATGGTCGGGCTTGATGTGACACATAAAATCGTGCTGACACCTAATCTACGTGAGCTTATCAATCAATTCAATAATGAATTATCTCGCTATATATTTAATATTACCCAATTTTACGTTGATTTCCATTGGCAACAAGAGCGAACCCTAGGCTGTGTTATCAATGATCCATTAGCTGTGGCGATTTTGGTTAATCCGAGCCTCGCTCAAACGAGAGATGCCCATGTTGATATCGTCACGGAAGGCAAAGCAGAGGGCCAATCATTAGTTGACTTTGGTGGTGTCTGGACAGATGGGAAAACCAATGCGAAAGTGTGCATGGATGTCGATGCCAGGAAATTTTTCGAGTTGTTTTTAGGGCGGCTTTTCCCGGAACATGCGGATGACATTGAGTTGGTGCTGGAGAAGCAGTGCTTTAAGTAGAGTGGTTGAGTGTTTGATAAGGAAGATTTTTTCGAGTATCGGTTATTAGGTGTAGTTTATCATGCATACCAGAAAGACAGCGCATAGATCGAAATGACGGCACATAGACTCGGCAGGACGGCACATAGACTCGGCAGGACGGCACATAGATCGAAATGACGGCACATAGACGGAAATGAAGGAACATAGACTTGTAGAACGGCACATAGATCGAAATGAAGGCACATAGACTGGTAGGACGGCACATAGATCGAAATGAAGGCACATAGACCGACATAATGCCATCTAATCAATTGCTTCATTTTAACCTTCAAAAAAGTAATTCAAGTAAAACAAATGTAGTTTTGAAGAATGCGGGGGAAAACTGGGACAGAGAACCTGTCCCCCCGTCCCACTAAACTTCTACTGTTTCTTTTTTTGTTTCTTTTTCGTGACGATAGAAGTCTACATATTCAGGCTCTAATGGTTTACGTCCTAAAATTAGATCAGCCGCTTTTTCTGCGAGCATGAGTACAGGTGCATGGATGTTTCCGTTCGTAATATAAGGCATGACGGACGCATCAGCAACACGTACGTTTTCCAGGCCATGTACTTTCATCGTATGTGGATCGACGACAGCCATTGGATCGGATTCAGGGCCCATTTTTGCTGTACATGAAGGGTGGAGGGCTGTTTCTGCGTCTCTCGCTACCCAATCAAGAATTTCTTCATCTGTCTGTACATTAGGGCCAGGTGAAATCTCTCCTGAATTGTATGGTTCCATTGATGGTTGTTTCATGATTTCTCGAGTGCGTCGTACAGCCTCAACCCACTCGCGTCGGTCTTGCTCTGTAGATAAATAGTTAAATAGAATACTAGGATGTTCGTTTGGATCTTTTGATTTAATTCTTAATCTACCTCTTGCATCAGAGTACATTGGTCCAACGTGGACTTGGAAACCATGCTTTGTATCTGCTTTTTGTCCATCGTAACGTACGGCGAGTGGCAAGAAATGGTACATTAGGTTTGGATAATCAACATCGTCATTCGAACGGATGAAGCCCCCACCTTCGAAGTGGCTACTTGCTACCGGACCTGTCTTGTTAAGAATCCATTGTAATCCGATGAACGGCATTTTTGCTTTATTTAAACTAGGCATTTCAGATACTGGTTTTGGACAAGAATACTGAATGTACACTTCAAGATGGTCTTGAAGATTTTCCCCGACACCCGGAAGATCCACGACTGGGTCAATGCCAAGTGATTGTAAGTGTTCAGCTTCTCCGACACCTGATAATTGAAGCAGCTGTGGTGTGTTGAAAGCACCGCCTGCTAGAATAATTTCGTCCGCTTCTACAATATATTCTTTTTTGCCTTTTCTAAAGATAAGTCCCTTAGCCCGTGTTCCTTCAAAGTTAATCTTCGTAACGAATGCACGTGTTTCAACATCTAGGTTTTCTCGATGCATGGCAGGACGTAGATACGCATGTGACGTTGATAGTCTTTGTCCTTTATAGATATGTCTATCAAACGGTCCGAATCCTTCTTGTTGATAGCTATTTACGTCTGGCGTACGCATGTGTCCCGCTTCGGAAGCTGCATTGAAGAACGCTTCAAATAACGGATTTGTCGCTGGTCCGCGTGTTAGTTTGATAGGGCCGTCATGACCTCTCATGTCGTCATTAGGTGAATCGAGTGCATTCTCCATGCGTTTGAAGTACGGGAGACAATGGGCAAAATCCCATGTATCCATACCAGGGTCTGCTCCCCAACGTTCATAGTCAAGCGGGTTTCCGCGTTGATAAATCATGCCATTGATTGAGCTTGATCCTCCAAGTACTTTTCCTCGAGCATGTGCAATTTGTCGTCCATGCATATGAGGTTCGGGATCTGATTTATATCTCCAATCATATAGTGGATTTCCTGCCGGATACATGAGGGCGGCTGGCATTTGAATGAACAAATCCCATGGATAATCACTTCTTCCTGCTTCTAAAACTAAAACACTATGTTTTCCGTCTGCGCTCAGTCGGTCACCGAGGATTGCACCAGCACTTCCTCCACCAACAACAATATAATCATACTTTCGTTTCATAAACCGTACCTCCAAATCAGGTGACGTGCGTTTCTTTCCGCACAACGCCTCATTATATTTTTCTTGATGTTAAAATTGACTTGTAACTTTATTTAATCCACTCGTCAGTTAGATCGCGGTTTTCTTCTACCCATTTTTTCGCACCTTCGTGTGGGTCATCTGAATCATTGACGAAATTGATGAGTTCACCCATTGTTTCATCGTCATCGATCGTCCAATTAGTTAACCATTCATTCACTTCTGGATAATCATCTGCAAAATCTTGACGTGTTGCTAGAGAAATTTCTTCTACTTCTCCATAAGTTTTTTGTGGATCATCTAGGAACTTCAGGTCTAAATCAGAGAAAATACCATGTGGTTGCCAGAGTGGCACGACAATTGGCTCTTCCTTTTTAACGGCTTCTCTGAGTGCACCTAGCATCGCTGCCTCCGAACTAGGAACAAGCTCAAGTTCCAAATCATAATCCTCTATTAATTGTTCTGTCACTTCCATGGTGCCTGCGCCTGGTTCGAAGCCGATGATTTCTTCTTCAAATAGGTCTTTGTTAGCATTTAAATCTTCTACACTATTGATGTCTTCCATATATTCCGGAACGACAAGACCGACTTTCCCGTTATCAAACCAAGGTGCTTCATTATTAAAAGCGACCGTGTCTTGATACTGTTCAAAGTAGTTGATATCTTGCACAGGTAACCAAACTTCAATACCAACATCTAAATCGCCAGTCGACAATGCTTCCATGATTGTTCCCATTTCCAGTTGCTTTATATCGACCTCATAGCCTTCTTCTTCTAATAGAACTTTCCATACGTGGTTGACTGCAATATTTTCAGGCCAATTGATTAAACCGAAAACTAGTTCTTCATCATTGTCGTCATCCGAAGCATTTTCTCCGTCTGCTGAATCACCACAAGCTGCTAAAATGATTGCTGTCATGAATACTATAAATATTGTTGTGAAACGTTTCACTATCTTTTATCCCCTTTGTATTTTTCTAGTTGATAATTAATCGCTTTGTTCCTCTTTAGGTAAAAATTCGAAAATTTCTCCTGTTTTAACACTGTGTGTTAATCTTTCAAGCCAGTTGTAGTAGACTTTGGATTTATTTATTAAGTCAAATTGTTCTTTGGCTTGTTCTCTTACTTTATTAGAGACTTCCTCGTCTTCGATAACTTTTTGTAAGTATTCTTCAGCTTGGCTGACGGCCTCCATGTTCATATCTACCTCCCGTTGCCACATCTGACAGTAGTAGGACATGAACGATTTGAAGAAGTCTTTTTCCGCAGCATAAGTATGTTTGCGTGTTCCTTTCTGATGGATTCTCTTTACCATTCCATTGTCATATAGCTTACGGATCCCCGTGCTCATGCTAGGTTTACTCATATTAAGTTCATCTCGCATTTCGTCGAGATTCATCTGATCACTTAAGTACAATGTGGCATAAAGAGCACCGGCTGATGGTGTAACACCATAAAGATCCATCGTCTCGGATATAGCTGAAATAATTTCATTTTTAGCCGATTCGATGGTCTCATATGCTTGTTCATCAAGCGAATTGTTCATTTATTTCACCTCGCTATTAAGTTCGTTAAATAAATTCTTAACAAATTTAATATAATAGGTTTATTCGAATATGTCAACACTTGTTTGCTTGTAATTTTTGTTTTATTGACAACAAATTAGGTGCATGATAACCTTAAAAAGATTCAAAGATTAAATTTATATTTAACAAAGCTAAACTTCATTATTTATATAAAGGAGAGTCTGAGAGTGAAAGTATTAAAACAATTTATAGATGGGGAATGGATTGTTTCGACGACAAACGAAACGAGAAAAATCATTAATCCTTTTAATCAAGAAGTCATCGCAGAAGTGACAGAAGGTAATGATACAGATGCAAAAAAAGCGATTAAAGCTGCACGAGAAGCATTTGATGAAGGTGAATGGGCAACGACATCTGCAGTGGAACGTGGAAAATTGGTTCGTAATATCGCTACATTAATAGAAAGAGATAAAGAAGAGTTGGCACGTCTAGAATCATTAGACACTGGTAAAACGGTTGATGAAAGTCGTGATGATATGGATGGTATTGCCGATGTGTTTCATTATTATGCGGATCTCGCTGGCAAA
>DATGUV010000018.1:0-12216 GCA_035301025.1 Bacillota bacterium
TTCATGAAAATCGGTCACGATAGCGCGTGCATCGTGCCCATTTATGATATATTCATAAAAATCGGTCAAGTTGGAACGTCCATCGTGCCCTTTTATGAGACTTTCATGAAAATCGGTGACGTTAGCGACTTCATACTCGTCAACTATCCAAGAATCGTTCTGGTTCTAATTTAAATGATGGCTCTGTTAAAGTTAGTTGTTGATATTTAATTTTAAGGAACGAACGTTCTATAATTAAACTAACTATAATAGGGTTGGTGATGACTATGAGAGCAACAGAAATTCTTAAAGCCATTCAAAAACTAAATCCAGCAGAAAAACATCGATTACGAGAATATTTAATTGATGCACGTACTACATCAAGTTCAACTGGAGCCGTTCTTCACGAAATATCTGAACGCAAAAACAAGAACGGTTATCAATGCCCAGATTGCGAATCTGAACACATCGTTCGATTTGGTAAATATACTACAATTGTTAATGGTGATGAAGTTAAAAAGCAGCGTTATCGCTGTAAGGCTTGTAGAAAGACATTTACTGACCTAACAAATACAGTTCTTTATCGAACACGTCACCTAAACCAATGGATTAAATGTGTTGAGTGTATGATATGAAGGATACTCTCTTCGTAAGTCTGCTGTTTTAATCGGAAACATAACCCACGTCACATTATTTTATTAGAGACATAACCTTTTGTCTTCCTTGAAATAAATCGAAATATCAAATTTTGAAGGTATCGTGGAAATGGATGAGACCTATTTCCTGTACTCAGAAAAAGGACAAAGGAAAATTAAAGATAGAAATCCTCGTAAATGTGGTGGTTCCGCAAAGAAACGAGGTATTAGTAATGAACAAGTATGTGTATTAGTTGCAAGAGACAGAGACAAAACTACTTTCTCGGAAATTTTAGGAATGGGTAGATTAACGAAAACTCAATTAAATAAAGCCATCGGACATAAGCTCTCAAATGAAAATGTATTATGTACTGATTCCTGGCGTGCATTTAAAACGTATGCTACTGAAAAAGGGATGAATATTTATCAATTTAAATCTGATGGTAAGGTTCGTACTAAAGGCATTTACCACATCCAGAACGTTAATAATTACCACAGAAGGCTCAAAGGATGGATACAAAGATTCAATGGTGTTGCTACCAAGTATTTAAACAATCACCTTTCTTGGTTTCAAGTCTTGGAAAATATTCAACACCAAAGAAATGAAGTAACAATGAATGACTTGATAATTAAAAGAAATTTAATACAGAATTCAGAAATCTATGATACACTTAAATTAACAAAATTTGTTGTTTAAACATTAATGTTACTTCAACTAACGGGGCAGGTTTCTGCAAGAAGAGATTTGCACTTTTTTGTTGAAGTGTAGGGGCAGATAGTTGAATCAGGTTAAAAATTGTTCTTAAAAGAGCTCCTTAGTATAGTCATAATTATAAGGATGATTAAAATTTCTTTAAAATCTTTTGCTGTCTATAGATTTATAATATGGGAGTTTTTTGGAGGGGATAGAAATGAATAATATTGCACCTAAATGGTATGGGGAGGCTGCTCAAAGCATTGCACCAATAGGTATTATGATGTCGGTGTTCTTACTTGTATACACGATTTGGTTTGGTTTTGCTTGGGGTGCAATAGGTTGGTCTTTTTTCATCCTGAGTGTGTTATTAGCATCATTGATATGTGCAAAGAGCGTAAAAAATATGAGGCATTCGAAATTGTTTGAAAAAAATGAATCTGTTGAAGGTAAACGAATAGGTAAAGCGATGGGGATACTTAGTGGTGTAAGTTATGGCATTCTTTGGCTGTTCGTAATCTTATTATTCATTTTTAATCTATATATCTTTATAATGCCTGTAGTGACATTGGTTATAGGGTTACATTTTATACCGCAAGCGAAAATAATGAATAGAAAAATAGATTATTATGTTGCCCCATTACCTATATTCACAGCACTTATAGCGATTTACCTTGCAATACAAACTGATGTGTCCTTGTTGTCTGTATATGCAATAGCGAGTATTGGAGGAGCATTAGCTACTTCAATATATGGTGTATATTTATTAATAACGTATAAAACCTTGGCAAAAGAAGTTGGTGTAGATTATTAAAGTAGTTTGTATAAGAATGGTTTGTAACAAAGACCGCTACCGATAATAAAAATGAGCGATGTCGGTTCCATCGTTTCACTTTACCTTGATAAAAAATAATTAATGAAAATTAGGATATTGTGAAAAGGAATACTTAAACGAACGGGTGCTTTAATAAAGCAATCATATGATATTCAAGAAACTCCAATATCGGGGTGATTATTTTGCAAAAATGCTATAAATGTAATACCCAATTTAGCTGGAGTAAAATCTATAAATCCTCTGTTTGAGCAAACAAACCATTAGAGTGTAATAACTGTGAAACTCAACACAATATAACCGTATCTGGAAGGTTCACTTTTGTTTTTTTGACATTATTTTCTTCTTTGATTTTTACGAATGTTCTATCTCCTCTCGATAATTCTATTCTTAATCTTGTAACAGGGTTATTCATACTCTCGGTTGGCTCATTGTTGACACCATATTTTGTTAATTAAGTATAAGGGAAGATTGTGAGGCTTTGCACTTAATCTAAAGGGTGCGATAGCGAATGAATACATTATCAAAAATTAGAACCACCAATATCTGGAAGCTCTAATTTTTTATCTCATTAGTGAATTTCACAATACATTAATCGCAAAGAAAATCCGAACATTCATATCAAGTGGGAATAGCTTGGAATTTAGGCGGCTGCTTTCCGCGGGCAGCTATTGAGCCTCCTCGTGCTTCGCACTGCGGGGTCTCAATGAGGCTTCTCCTCCCGCAGGAGTCATCCGCCTAAATTCCAAGCTATCGTGTTTACGTTACATAACCGAATAATAATGTTAATTTTAATTTTATTGTTCGGATTTTCTACTCAAATAAGCAATTATGAAATTGATTCTCATATCAACATTAAACTTTAACAGAGCTTAAATGATAAAAAATAATAGACATGTTCACGAGATAAACTTCGTCAAGAATGATGTGTTTGAAGTAGTTGTATGATAGACTATAGATGTCATTTTTTGATTGAAGAATATTTATAGAGTGGGCAGGGAAGCTTATGCAAGAACAACAACATGCAGAAGGACGAGGGAAAGGTATTGTACTTGTCATTATAGCTGCATTATTTTGGGGTGTTTCTGGAACAGTTGCACAATATTTATTTGATCATGGATTTACAGTAGAATGGCTCGTATCGATTCGATTAACTGTTTCAGGTATTTTAATGTTAATGTATGCGCGGATTATTAAAAAAACGCGTATTTGGGATATTTGGACGATAAAGGTAGACGTTGTACGATTGTTATTATTTAGCTTTTTCGGTATGTTGGCTGTCCAATATACCTTTTTTGAGGCAATAAGCCATTCAAATGCAGCTACAGCAACGGTACTACAATACTTAGCGCCAATTATGATTGTGTGCTATGCCGCTATAAAGTTACGAAGAATTCCACAATTTAAAGAGTTTGTTGCGATTACATTTGCAGTTGTCGGTACCTTTTTACTCGTGACTCAAGGAAATTTTAATAGTTTATCGATATCAGGTACAGCACTTTTTTGGGGGATTGCTTCAGCTATAGCACTTGCTATCTATACCCTTGCTCCTCATAATTTATTAGCGAGATGGGGATCTATTCAAGTGGTTGGTTGGAGTATGCTTGTTGCAGGTATATCTTTTAGTGTTGTTCATCCACCATGGAATTTCTCTGGGGAAGTGTCTGTCGTTACAATTCTTGCAGTTATTTTTATCGTTTTATTTGGAACGATTCTCGGTTTTAGTTTTTATTTAACAAGCTTAAAATATATTACGCCGAGTGAGACCAGTTTACTTGCTTGTATTGAGCCACTTTCGGCTGCAGTATTATCGGTTGTTTGGCTCCAAGTACGCTTTGGACTCATGGAGTGGATTGGCGCAATATGTATTGTAGGAACGGTAACCATATTATCAATCATTAAAGAAAAAGAAGAAGCGGAATTAGAAAAGTCTTAACAAGACAAAAAATCCTGTGTTACAGAGTGTTCAACCACCGTAACACAGGATTTTTTTTACTGATCTAAAACTTCACGAATGTGATCTAATGCCCAGTCAATATCTTCTTTTTCAATGATTAATGGTGGAGCGAATCGAATCACATTTTCATGTGTTTCTTTACATAGCAGGCCACGTTCTTTTAATTCTTCACAGTATGAACGGGCTTCAACTGTTAACTCTACTCCAATAAAGAGTCCCTTACCACGAACTTCTTTCATGATAGGATTATCAATCTTTTTCAGTTCGTTCATCATATACGTTCCTAATTCTTGAGAACGTTCTACAAGATTTTCTTCTTCAATTACATCTAGTGCGGCGATTGAAACTGCGCAAGCAAGAGGGTTTCCGCCAAAGGTAGAACCGTGAGACCCTGGATTAAATACACCAAGAATATCTTCATTTGCTGCAACACAAGAAATTGGGAATACACCGCCACCTAATGCTTTACCTAAAATAACCATGTCAGGTTCGACTTGCTCCCAATCACATGCGAACATTTTACCACTACGAGCGAGTCCAGCTTGGATCTCATCAGCAATAAAAAGAACATTGTTTTCTTTACATAATTCATATGCTGCTTTAATAAATCCTTCTGGAGGAACAACTACGCCAGCTTCTCCTTGGATTGGCTCAAAAATAAATGCTGCCGTATTTGGTGTAATCGCAGCTTTTAACGCGTCAATATCGCCATAAGGAACAGTGCTCATACCTTGAAGCATTGGACCAAATCCACGTTTATATTCAGGCTCTGAAGAAAGGGAAACTGCTGACATTGTACGGCCATGGAAGTTTCCTTCACAAGCGATGATTTCAGCTTGGTCAGCCTCAACACCTTTTACATCATATGCCCAACGACGTGCAGCCTTTATAGCTGTTTCGACAGCTTCAGCCCCTGTATTCATGGGTAAAATCATTTCTTTATTCGTTAATTTGCTTACTTTTTCATACCAAGGACCGAGTTGATCATTATGAAAAGCACGGGACGTAAGCGTTACTTTATCTGCTTGATCTTTTAAAGCTTCGATAATTTTAGGGTGTCGATGCCCTTGGTTCACTGCAGAATACGCACTTAGCATATCCATATAGCGATTGCCTTCAGGATCAGTTACCCAAATTCCTTCTGCTTTATTTACAACAACAGGGAGTGGGTGATAGTTTCGTGCACCATAATTTTCGGTAAGCTCAATAATTTCTTTACTTTTTTGCATAATCGTGTACCTCCTATATGTAACTTTTCACTATTAGTATAACAGTTTTTTCGTATGAATACTGTTAAAAGAATTCATTTAAGAATTTAGATAAATATGCGAGAAGATTACGTAAAACAACGTTAAACATGTATAATAAAATGTGTAGGTGGAAATTTTCGACGAATATTTGTCATAATCTAGATAAATACGTATGTTTTGGAAGTCATTTATTATGAAAGAGATTATTCTTCATGGTAGTATTATAAGCAGCAAATAAAATATTTGTATGGGTTAAGGAGGTTATTCACTATGGCACATATGCACATTACAGCATGGGCAGTTGCGATTATTTTACTGTTTATTGTTGTATCCATGTATGGTAAAGGCAAAATGAAGCCAGGTAAAATTGTTCATATGATTTTACGACTCTTCTATCTATTTGTTATTGGTAGTGGAATTGGTTTATTTATGGAATATGCGAATTATCCGACGAACTTGTTTATTAAATTGTTTGTAGGCTTGTGGACGATTGTATCCATCGAAATGATTGCAGTAGGCGCAAGTAAAAGAAAATCTGTTGGAATTTGGTGGGTGCAGTTCATTCTAGCGGCTGGTATCGCAATTTATCTTGGATTTGGAGTCCTTCCAATGGGAATCCTACCATAAAAGAATAGTCTACATTTAATAAATTGGGATACACCTAAAAAGTCTTTCCATTCTCAGATGGAAAGACTTTTTTAAATGAGGCTAGGACAAAAGATTAAAATTTAACCCATATACGAACATTCTAATGTAACAAGTGGACTTACCCGCTCCTGAATATATACTTCGCTTTCCTGCGGGTGGATAGCAAGCCTCCGCAGGCTAAGGAAGGTCGACTAAACCCGGCCTTTGCTAGCCAATTCACGACTCCCCTTGCCAGGGCAGGGTCTTGCCTATGCCTCTGCTCCCGCGGAAGTCTCCGTATATTTCCTACGCTACATTAGAATGTTATTCGTATTTTGGGAGATGTAATTTTATTTTGTCCCAATCTCTAAATGGATAAGGTGCATAAAAAGTATGTGATATAAAATAGTAGGATAAGCTTCTTTTAATTATGAATGTTTTAAGACATTCGCCTAGATAACATTGACTATTTTTTTGAAACATTAATAATAGAAGTGAGACAGTGAAATAGAAGTGGAGGAATAAAAGGAATGAAACGATTCATATCTCTAGTCTTAATTTCATTTCTCCTCATGGGAACACCAGTAATCACTCATGCTGAAGAAACGAATATTCAAGATAAAATAATATATAACATTATGGTTGATCGCTTTAATAACGGTACTCTTGTTGTAGGGGATGAAGTGGACGTGGATGATCCATACGCATATAACGGAGGAGACATTCGCGGGATTATTAAAAAGTTAGATCATATAAAAGATTTAGGCATTCATGCAATCCAACTATCACCTATCATGGAAAACGCTGCAAATGGATTCCATGGATACTGGATTACAGACATGTATGAAATCGAACCTCTTTTTGGTACAAAAGAAGACTTTGAAGAACTGATTGAAGAGGCCCATAAAAGAGACATTGATGTATATATGGAATTTGTAATGAACTATGTATCTGAAGACCATCCATTTGTTACAGATAAAGATAAAAAAGATTGGATATCAGAGCCAAGCATAGAACCAACAGATGCATCCTTTTGGCTTGAAGATGTGAAACAACTTAATTTAGATCAAGATGAAGTTGCTTCATATATAGAAGATGTTGCAGATTATTGGATGGATGAATTTGCAATTGATGGTTTTGTTCTTCATGCAGCTGATCAAGCGTCGCCACAATTTTTAAATGAATTTACAGCACATATGAAAGAAAAATCTCCAGAATTTGTGCTTCTTGCTACATTGCTGGATGAAGAAGCAGACATGACCCCTTTCGTTGATAACGAAGGGATTGATGCTGTGGAAAATTACGCAGTTTATGAAAAATTAAATGACATCTTTGCGCAAGTAAATACACCTGTATCGGAAATAATGGAAGTATGGGATGAAGCAGTCGAAGAGAAAAGTATATTATTTGTTGATACATTTAATACACCACGATTTTCTTATACAACTGCTGAGCAATCAAGAAGCGCTTTAACAACTTGGAAATTGGCGTTAACATTTATGTATACTTCACCAGGTACACCGGTCGTTATTCAAGGATCAGAACTGCCAATGTATGGACCAACGTTTTTAGAAAGTCAATACTTAGTTCCATTTAACAGTTCAGACCCAGATTTGGAAGAATATTATTACCGTATTTCAGCATTAAAAGGGCAATTTCCAGTCTTGCAAGATGGTGATTTTGAACAAATCATTGTTGAGGAAGGGTTAAGTGTTTTTAAACGATCCAATGGGGAAGAAACAATGTATATCGCTATTAACAATGATGATACAATGCGAGAAGCAACCATTACAGATGACATTGGGGAAGGGAACCAGCTACACGGACTTCTCAGTGATATGATCGTTCGTAAACAAGATGGTGGCTTCACATTTGAAATTAGTCGAGAAACGGCAGAAGTATTTATTATCGAAGAGGACTTAGGAGTGAATTGGGTCTTTATCTTAACAATTGTAGCTATACCTGTGATATTTGCTATCTTTGTTTTTTATGTAAGTAAACGAGGAAAAACAAGAAACTCATGATGAGTTTCTTGTTTTTTTAGTATGAATTTCAACATTCATTTATATGGTTTATTTAAAAAGAAAAGTGCAAGTGTTCCTGGACCAGAATGTGCTCCAATAACGGAACCGACATACTCAATAAGAATTTCTTTCGGATTCCATTTTTCCTGAATCAATGCTGCTAATTCTTCAGCTTTTTCCAAGTCATCACCATGACTAATTCCAACAATTTGATTTTCAAAATCAACACCGCGTTCTTCCATAAGTGCAACCATCCTACTAAGTACTCGTTTAGATCCTCTAATTTTTTCAAGTGGAATTAACTTTCCTTCTTCCACGTGTAGAATAGGCTTAATTCGCAATAAGGAACCTACAAAAGCCGCAGTCTTACTTACTCTTCCTCCACGATATAAATATTCTAAATCATCTACTGTAAAGATGTGTTCCATATGTTGGGCGTGGTAGGATGCTTGGTCTAGAATATCATCTAATGACGCGCCTTCTTGCGCCAATTTAGCAACTCGCAACACTACAAGTCCATATCCAATGGAAGCGCACTTTGAATCAATTACATGAAGTACTGCTTCAGGATATTGTTCTTTTACTTCCTGTTCCATCATCTTAGCTGTTTGATATGTACCAGATAGTTCTGATGAGAAAGCAACATATACAAGAGGAATGTTTTCCTGAGCATACTTAGTAAATAAGTCCTGAAACGTTTGTGGAGATACTTGAGATGTTTTTGGACTACTTCCGTCACGCATTGCATCGTACACTTTTTTAGGGCGTACATCAATTCCATCTAAATAGTCTTCTCCCTCCAAATGAACGGTAAGTGGGACCATTTCAATGTTATATGTTTCATATTGCTTGTCTGTTAAATCACATGCAGAATCTGCTAATATTTGAACCTTCATACTCTTCACCCTTATCCTTAATGTATTAAATTTCAATGTACGTGAATCAATTTCATAATTGCTTATTTGAGCGGAAAATCCGAACAATACAATTAAAATTGACGTTATTATTCGGTTGTGTAACGTAAATATTCCAAGCTAACTCCACTTAATATGAATGTTCGGATTTTCTTTGCGATTAATGTATTATGAAATTGATTCACGTATGAATATAAATTAAGTACGTGTTCCTTTGTTTAGTGTAAAGAAAGAATCTGCATTCGTCAAAATGTAGCGGAAAAAATCACTGAAATGATGGCGCTTTCAGAAGGTGGGCAAAAAAGACAGCAAGACCTATCGTTGAACCATGCTGTCTTTCATTTATACATATGTCATTAATAGCCGTGTTTCTCAAAAACCTTTAATACGTTTGGTGAAACATCATCCCATTCAGCGTCAAATTGTTTGTTTACCGTAATAAAGTTTTGGTAACCAAATACATTATCAACGCCATCTAATTCCATAAGGTCATTCATAATAGCATGTTCACTAGTATCACCAGGCATTACTGAGATACTATTCGTACCTTCAAAAATAATGTTGTCTGTTGTAAATTTTAATGCATTTGGATTCGGTGTAACTTCAGCGCGTACTCCCATTTATTTTCACTCCTTACCAATTCTCTTATGTATATCCTATCAGAAAGGGAGGTATAAAAAAAGAAAAGTTACCAGTGCATAAAAAAAGACCCTCCAAAAGGAAGGTCATTTAATTAAAACGGAACGATGATATGTTGTTGCCCATCTGATCCTGATTCTTTTAAACCGGCTTCACCATGGTTCGATAACATATCACCATTTTACGTACTATCCGTTTAATTGATTTTTTTCTTTTAATTGGTTTTCCAATTGCTGCAATTGTTGCTGCTCTTCTGGAGAAGCTTCTTGATATGCGGCATCTATGGCTTGCTGAGCAGCCTGTTGATCCGTTTCGGTTGCTTCGCCGTCCATATTAAGCATATCCATGAGAGCGTCTTTTGCTTGTTGGAAAAGATTTTTATCCATTTAAAAACCTCCTAATGAGCGTTGATTGACTTCTTTTTCTTTTCGCCTGTCATTGGTAAAGCGTTGCGCAGAAGTACTTTTTTTATTTTCTTTCTTGTGGGGAAGGGGAGTATTTTCTGCTTTTGTTTGAATCACTTGTTTATGCATGTTAGCATCCTCCTCAGAAGATAGTAGTACAACACATAAAAAAGGAGCGAACGCTTATGCGCTCACTCCTAGTATGAACAACTTTTATACAATTATAGTAGGAAATAATCGGATGTCTTAACGTACGTTAACGTGTATATGTGTTCAATTTTAAGTGTATTCCATTGATTATTCAATGGCATTGCCAGTAGGATGGATGATCCATTCAGATTTTTGATTTGGTTTAGCGGTGTAGTTAAAGTATTCTTCTAAAAACACTCGAACGCCCTCTTCTTCATTTGTCAATGTCTCATAGTTAGCAATGTCTTTTAACGCATCAATTGCATTCCCCATAGCTACACCAACACCGGCATAATCAATCATCTCTAAGTCGTTATCTTCATCCCCAAAAGCAATAATACGCTCACGTGGAATTTGGTATTCATCAGCAACTTGCTTAATTCCTAGTGCCTTATGAATCCCTTTTTTAATCACCTCAACCATATGCCAAGGTGCATCCCATGTCCGATGTCCAATTACAGTCGCGTGTGAATCACTTAAATGATTCGTCAGTTCTGCGACATGTTCTGCTTGCGGGTATATTAAAATAGATGTAGGATCGTCTGTCAGTTGTTTTCGAACACTTCCGATGGAAAACGGAGACACCCCTTTTGGAGTCACTGGTGATGAAAAGATATTCATTATTGTTTCATCATGACGATCTAAATATACCGTATCTTGCACTTCTGCTAATATATTTTGTACGTTTAAATCATAGCATGCATCAATAATGTTTAATGCTGTTGATTTTGGAAAAGGATTATGAAGCGTTCTTTCCCAGGAATTTTTAAATGGATGGTGAATATAAGCACCATTAAAGTTAATCATAGGTGTATCAAGTTGTAGGAAATCATAATATTGTCTACTATTTCTATGTGGACGTCCTGTTGCTATGACAACAATATGCCCATCATTAATTGCTTGTTGTATAACGTTCTTAGTTTCTTCACTCACTGTTTGATTATTCGATAAAAGAGTGCCATCTAAATCAAGTGCTATTAAATGTCTTTTTTTCTTCATACTTTCACCTCATCTTCCTAGTGTAAGAATGTTTTTCCCTTTTGTAAAGGAAATTTTCATCTTCTTCCTTTTCAATGTAGAAAAAAACGATTATAGTGGAATATACTAGGAGGCGAAGTAGATGTCAATGATCGAAATACATAAAAGAAATATTCAAGGAATTCCAACACTAGAAGTCGTATGTAATGAAAGGGAAGAGGATGCTCTTCCTTGTGTGTTATATTTTCATGGATTTAGAAGTGCAAAAGAACACAATTTGCCTTTTGCATACATGCTAGCGGAAAAAGGGTATCGAATTTTATTACCAGACAGTAAATATCACGGGGAACGCTACGTAGAAATGTCGGAAAAAGATATCCAATTATCTTTCTGGAATATCGTTGCACAAAATATTGAAGAAGGTGCTATTTTTTATGAATATATTCAGAAAAATAATTTGTTGGAAGGACATCGCATGGGAGTTGCTGGGACAAGTATGGGTGGAATCACAACGAGCAGTATGCTAACTGTGTATGATTGGATTCATGCAGCAGGCTTGTTTATGGGGACAGCAATGCCGACTGCGTATGCGCATGTGCTATTAAAAGAAATGGATAAGCAAGGCATACACATCCCAGAAAAAGATGTACAAGAAATTATCCCTTTCATTGAAAAAACGGACCTATCAAAACAGTTACATGTATTAAAGAATAAGCACCTTTTTATGTGGCATGGGGAAAAAGATCCTGTTATTCCATTTTCATTTGCACAACAATTTTATGATGAAGTGAAACGGTATGGTGAGCACCAGTTTGCTATAGAATTTAAGCAGGATAAAGATTCTGGACATAAAGTGAATCGAGAAGCTTTTTTGGCAGGAGCAGATTGGTTTGAAAGAAACTTATAAATACTATCAACGATATAAAAGCTTTATCATGTGCACATAGGGAGCCATTCATGTTAATATAAATGTATAGGATATATTTTTGAAGAAACAACGGAGTAGGAGGTAATCCGCATGAATGAAGCATTAAAGGAAAATTTAATGGGGGCACTAGAAAATGTTATTGACCCGGAATTAGGGATTGACATTG
>DATGUV010000019.1:0-6702 GCA_035301025.1 Bacillota bacterium
TCGTTGCTCAAAATTAATTATAGTTAATTTTGAGCATAAAAAAGGATGTGTGCACTCATTACATACACACATCCTTTTCATAACTATTTTAATCGTTCGGTTCGTACAATTCGTTGCACACTTTTTGTTGATAAAAAATACTCGTTGGATAACTCATGGATGGAGTCGCCATCTGTATACTTCTGATATAGCTCCTTATTTCGTTGATCAAGTAGTGCTCGACTACCACTCAACTCTCCCCAACCCTTTTTATGTGTACATTTTCTTGGAATATATAATGTGTCCCCGTCTATATATTCTTGAATCATTTGAATCAAATGATCAGGTAAAATGGTTCGTGCATTTTTATAATCCATTATTTGTTCCCCTCCACTAAAATATATTCATGTGGAACAAATAATTACAAGACGAGGACCTTATCTATCTTTCAAACATTTCATATAAACATCTTCATAACAACCCTCCTAAATGCTTAGAGCTCTTTTGTAAGTTCCATAAATTCTTCAGCATCCTCGGCCATAATTTTAATTCCTTCTTCCCAAAATACTTGTTTCGTAATATCTACACCTAAATGTTTTTTAGCTAAATCTTCTACTTTCATAGAACCTGTATCTCGTAATAACGCAATATATTTTTCCTCAAATCCTTCAGGGTTCTTTAAGTATTCTGCATAAACTCCTAAGCTGAATAAATATCCAAAGGTGTATGGGAAGTTGTAAAATGGCACACTGTCAATAAAGAAATGTAACTTACTACTCCAGAAATATGGATGGTAGCTAGATAAACGATTTCCATAAGACTCTTTTTGTGCGTTAACCATGAGTTCATTCAGTCGATCTTTTGAAACAATTCCTTTTGCACGTTCTGTATAAAACGCATCTTCAAATAAAAAGCGTGCGTGAATATTTAAGAACATAGCTGTAGCGCCTTCTAATTTTGTTGCAAGCAGTGCAATTTTATCTTCTGTGGAAGGTGCATTATCAACTGTTGCACTAGAAATAATCATTTCCGCAAATGTACTAGCTGTTTCAGCAACGTTCATTGCATAGCCTCGATTTAAGCGTGGTAAATCTTTCATTACATGACTGTGGAACGCATGTCCTAGTTCATGTGCAAGAGTGCTTGTATCACTAGGGGAACCTGTGAATGTCATAAAAATACGAGACTCCTCAAATTCTGGAAGATTTGTACAATAGCCTCCAGGACGTTTGTTCGGACGGTCTTCCGCTTCTACCCAACGATTTTCAAGGGCATGTTTTGTAAAACTTGTTAATTCAGGACCGAAAGACTCAAAATGCTCAATGACAAAATC
Source organism: Bacillota bacterium (assembly GCA_035301025.1). GTDB lineage: Bacteria > Bacillota > Bacilli > Bacillales > Amphibacillaceae > CALAMD01. Next base: position 1,313 of record DATGUV010000019.1, read on the forward strand.
ACATGCTTCATCATATGTGAATTCAATTGCCTCTGTATCGCCAATCGCAACTGGAGCATCTACATCTTGCCAACCTAATTTATCCATATCAAGCAACGCCGCTTTCCGGTCTAAAAATGCGAGGAATGGTTCTTTAAAGTCTGATACCGCTCCCCACATGGCTTCTAGAGTATCTTTTTCCATACGGTTATATTCTAACGGTTCCTCAAGATGATTTTCTCTTCCGTGGGCTTTTTGCAAAGTAATTCGATATCCTGCTAAATGGTTTAAAACATCTGCGAAAATTGGTGCATTTTTATCCCATGCTTTCTCCCAGTTTTCGAACAATTGTTTACGAACTTCAGGATCAGGATCTGCAGACATACGGTTCATTGCTTGTCCTACAGATAGTTCAGTTGTTTTTCCTTCTTTATCGGTAAAAGGTATGGTCATAATCGAAACCGTTGTATTATATAAATTACTCCAAGCAGCTAATCCATCTTTATTTAACTCAGCGATAAGAGCCTCTTCTTCTTCAGATAATAAACGTTTCCCTTCATCTCTTATTTCATGGAGACGGAAAGATACCTCTCTTAAATCCTCATCCTCAAATAGTTTCTCAAAGTCTGTTTCAGGAATCGCCACTAATTTCTTCACAAATGTATTGGAGAGTTTTTGCATTTCACTGCTTAACTCCATTACTTGGCCTAAAACAACACCTGCATGAGCATCATCCATGTATGCATCTTGCCACATACGGGTAAATGTAGCTGCTTGGCCTAATCCTTTTCCAATAACCTCCTGTTTTCCTAAAATTTCTTTCACTTTCTTAGGAGATGAGTCTGTCTTAAAATCCCATCCTGCAAGTATGTCTTTATATGCCTCAATATCCTTTCGTACAGTTGATAACTTTTCTTTCAAAACTGAAGAGTTTGTCCCTCCAGAAAAAATGCTTTCTAAATCCCATGTATCCACGTATTTCATACTGTTTACTCCCCATTTCATTAATTAATGTATTCCTTAAAAGTAATCTGGCATTGTAAATGTTTCTAAATCTAATTCGTCATTCCCACCATAATACATGAGTACGGTGTCATCATATTTTTGGAATCTGTCAGGCAATACTGTAAAGCCAAATTGTTTATAGAAGTTCGTATCAATATCGCTGTATAAAAAGAAATGATAGCAACCTTCACTAGCTAATTCTTGGATGGTTTGTTCGATAAGTTTTGAACCATAGCCCTTTTTTCTCGTAAAAGGTTCTGTAGCAAAGGTTCCTAATCCTTTTACGATTGGTTCTCCTGGCTTGTGAAGATCATAGGCAATGAGAGCACTTACGACTTGATCACTGTCTGTATCTTCTATTACGTACCACTCTCCATCCTTATATTTTGGGGAGTTCAGACATTTTTCAATATGATCCTCAATCGTAAGTCCCTCTCCCCACGCATCATAACCTAGTGTAAAAATTCGTCGCATATCTTTTTCCTCTGCATGACGCCATTCAATAAACATATCTGCTCACCTCTTCCATTGTTATGAAACGAGTATTTGATAACATTTACGACATTCATCATTTTCGTTTGCTATTTCATGTTGATACGTATAAATTCATTCATGCTTTTATATTACCATAGATTGATTCATTTTTTGAAGTAAGTGCTTACATGTGAGGACTATTTTTAACCAAAAATGAAAATATATATACATCATTTGTCTGACCTCTCTTTTCCCTTAGGAAATGGAATCAATTCTGTTTTCGGTCATACACTAAGATAGCAGTTCTTTCTCTGCTCTTTTGGGGGGTGATGAATTTTTTACGTGTGATGCAAGAAACAACTTCATGGAACTTACCCATATTGGCATTGCTTCTCTTTGTAGTATTCATATATGTGGGGATTTGTAAAAAAGACACCCCATTCGTTCATCCAATTTTATTCTGCTTAAGTCTTCTCATTCTCTATGTACTAATTGGCAGTCCCTACGTTTCTATAGTAGAGCTATCCTTTAGTTTGCATATGATTCAAATGGGCTTATTGTACTTCATTATTCCACCTTTATTGATTGCAGGAATTCCTACTTATATGTACGATAAGCGCTCTTCAAGCTTTGGAGAAAAAACCTTTTTCATTCCCATATTCATGATGTATGTATTTGCGGTTTTATTGTTCTTCTATCATCTTCCATCCATTATGAATGTATTACTGCCTCACCCACCAATGCTGCTCACTTATAAAGCTATTTTGTTTTTCCTTGCTTGTGGGATGTGGTGGCCAATCGTCACTTGCAGACCAAGGAATCAAAGGGAAAAGGGGCGATTAACACGCTATACATCTTTATGTACACTTCTCATAACCCCTTCTTGTCTTTTCTTTATTGTTACAGCATTTATTGACAGCAATAGCCACGCTTTTTTTACTCAATTTTCTGCACATCTTTGTGTGCCTGCATCTCATATGCATGCTCTACTTCCTCCATTTTTCCAATCCAAAACCGACCAATGGCTTGCTGGTCTATGTATGTTTACTCTACATAGTTGTGGGGTTTATCTAACCAACCATTTGCCCAAAGAGCAGACGTAACCTTTCTTTGAATCGTCCATGTTTGGGAAATGGTTGAATCTTTCGTTCTAATGAATATTTTCATAGAATACACTTGACGTAGGGAGGGAGAATATGGCTAACACATTACTAGAACTACATATTGGTGGCATGCACTGTTCTGCTTGTTCATCAAGGGTTGAGCGCGTGTTACGTAATCTTCAAGGCGTAAAGGATGCTCATGTACATCTTGCAACTGGAAAAGCACAAATTCACATCCACGACCAGCAAGTCTCCATGTCTCATATTGTCCAAGCCATTGAAAAAATTGGTTTTTCAGTTAAACCTTTTCATACAACACAAGCCAATGAGGATCAAAAAGAAGAAGAAAAGACCTTACTGATATCCTTTATATTCTCTGCAATATTTACGATACCTCTTGTATGGGCCAGTCTTGCGCATGTTCAATGGGCTGCTTTTATACCCGTTCCAACATTATTAAAAAATCCCTTCGTCCAATGTAGTCTAGCTATCCCTATTCAATTTGTCATCGGGTTTCCCTTTTATGAGCGAGCTTTTCGTGGGATTCGTTCAGGATATGCAAATATGGATGTACTCGTTGTATTAAGTACATCCACTGCCTTTTTTTATAGCCATTACGTAACGTTTTCATCGCTCCCCTCCGCATTACGTGGAGAAGAAATGATGCTCTATTATGAGACAAGCGCTATGATCATCACATTCATTTTACTTGGCCGATTTCTTGAGGCAAAAACAACGACTCGAACAGCCCAGGGAATGAAAGAATTGTATAATCTGCAGAAAAAAACGGCTACAATTACTTCTCGGGGTATGCAAAAAAAGGTGCCCATTGAAATCCTCCAACAAGGTGATATGATCATCGTAAAACCTGGTGAAAGAGTTCCTATTGACGGACGGGTGATAGAAGGAAGTTCCATGATTGATGAATCCCTATTAACAGGAGAAAGTACACCTATTCAAATAGAAATAAATCATCCTGTATATGCAGGAACAATCAATCATGATGGACTTATAAAAGTTCAGGTAACCAAAAAAGATGCTGACACTGTGTTATCTCATATCATCCAAATCGTAGAAAAAGCCCAGCTATCCAAACCAGAAATTCAACGCATAGCTGATCGGGTTGTTCATCTTTTTGTCCCTGTTATCATTTTTATTGCTGGGATTACTTTTGTCCTCTCTTATATCATGCTTGAACCTGGAATCATGGACAAAGCTGTTGAGAAAAGCATTGCAGTGTTAATTATTGCTTGTCCTTGTGCTCTAGGATTAGCGACACCTACTTCTATTATGGCTGGGAGTGGACGAGCTGCCCAGTTAGGTATTTTATTTAAAGAAGGGACTTTTCTAGAATTGTTAGGGAAGCAAAAAACCATTGTACTAGATAAAACAGGAACATTAACAGCTGGAAAGCCAGTCATCACAGACATGTATATAGAAAGAGGGAGCCACGAGGAGTTTCTCACAACGATAGGCGCCGTTGAAAATCATTCAAATCACCCCTTAGCACAAGCCATTTTAACTGAAGTTGATGCTCGTCAATATCAACTTAAGAGTGCGATACATATTGAAGCGTTACCTGGATTTGGTGTAAAAGGAATTGTAGAAGATAAAAATGTTCTAATCGTAAATCGTAGGTACGTGCAGGAAAAGGGTTTGTTCCTCCCAATGCGGATTCATAATAAAATGAAGATCCTTAAGCAGGAAGGGAAAACGATGATTCTTATTTATATCCAGTCTATCTTCTCAGGAATGATCGCAACAGATGATTCGTTAAAACCTTCTGCTACACAAGAGGTTTTACGAATGAGGAAACAAGGATTGGATGTATATATGCTTACAGGTGATCATCAACAACGGGCGATGAACATCGCTAACACTGTAGGAATCGAGCACGTACAAGCTGAAATCACCCCAGAAGAAAAAGCGGCGTTTATCACACATTTGCAGGATAATGGAAATGGAGTCATTATGGTAGGTGATGGAATCAATGACGCTCCTGCTCTAGCCGTTGCAGATGTTGGCATTACGTTAGCAACTGGAGAGGATATTTCTATTGAAGCTGGTGACGTTACCATTATGAGCGGAGATATCCAAAAAATTCATCAAGCAATCTCCATTAGTCAACGGACGATGAGAAATATAAAACAAAATATTAGTTGGGCATTTTTTTATAATGGCATTACGATTCCTTTTGCTATGTTTGGATTCCTTGCTCCATGGATTGCAGCAGCTGCCATGGCTTTAAGCTCCATATCTGTTGTATTAAATGCTTTAAGACTTTATCACATACGCCTTTAAATCCTCTACAATGTATCATCTTTATTTTTAATGGGACAGTTATCTTTCTTGGTGCTGTCTCTTTTTATGGAGGATTCTTTTTCATCTACCTATTTTGCTGTAAAATAGAACTCCAGTCATTTTTCAACTGAGTGAATTTCATAATTACCAAAATTAACTATTTGAATACACCACGAAACTTCGAACGTCTTAACGGAAATACATGGCGTAGTAAAATAGCAAAACATACGTATGATGAAGTTTATTAAACTGTTGAATAATTTTACCTACATAGGTATAGTATGATTTCACTCCAACTATTATCGGGTATCATCATACGAAAACCGTCACATTCCATGGTGATAACGTGACTTATGAGGTGAGCACAATGTTAAACCGTTTAAAAAACATACCAAAAAAGACATATACATTTTATGGAATCATCTTTGTATGTATGGTGGTTTCTATGATTTTCGTATACAATAATCATTCTTTGTATGACCGAACGATCGCCAAAATTACAGAGACGGTAGTTGAAGATACTACGGA
>DATGUV010000020.1:0-6761 GCA_035301025.1 Bacillota bacterium
GATCAATTATCCATAATGAATGACTAGAATGAATATCTCCGAAACAATCTCCTCTATCTATAATATCCTCAATTTCATAACAACTTTCTCCTTCTTCAATATATGCAGGCATTTTATTTAATACATCAGTGTTTGATACGAGTTGAGAAGGTTTCTCTTTTTCATTTACGTAGTGTTGTTTAGAAGTTAGTTCGGTTGACTTTTTTTCTTTGTTGGCAGATTCCTTTGAGTTGTTCACAACCATAAAAGTAATCAAAGATAAGAATAAAACAACTCCTATCAATATATACAATCTTTTCTTCAATCTTTTTCCTCCTATCTGTCCATCATAAATAAAGTGCCCTTTTTATGCATATACGATTCTTGCTGGGAAATGTTTCAAAAAAAGCAGTTTTCACCATAAATCATGATGAAAACTGCTTTTGATTAGATCATTTAGTGAATTTCATAATACATATTTTATGCCATGTCACTTCAACATGTAGTTCCGTTGGAGCTTTCGAAACTACATGTTGTATTGACATAGCTGATGTTGGCCATTATGAAATTCATTCCATTATGAACGTTTTCTTCCACTGTTACGACCTTTTTGGAAGTTCCCTTTACGGTTGCGTCCACCTTGTTTTCCGCCTTGACCGCGACGTTTTCCGTGAAAACGTTTATTGTTGGAACGGCGTGGGCCACCTTTTCCGCCTCCGCGTCCTTGGCGTTGTACACTAATTGGCGCAATAGATGATAAACGCACTGGTGTATGTTTACGTTCTTTCGTTAATAAGCTGAGTGCTGCTGAGATGACTGAAACAGAATCATGTTCTTCAAGCAATTGTGTAGCTGTTTCATTGTAAGACTTAAGGTCTTTTTCCTCCATTGCTTTTACAAGATTCTCAACAACGACTTGTTGCTGTCCACGCTGCGCTTGTTGATTTGTCGGTGGTACAAGACGTTTAATTTGTCCTTTAGTTACTTTTTGAATTACTTGTAAGTGACCAATTTCTCTTGGAGTAATAAAGGAAATTGCTTCTCCCGTTTTTCCAGCACGGCCTGTTCGTCCAATACGGTGTACATAACTTTCTGGATCTTGTGGGATATCAAAGTTATACACGTGTGTAACCCCTGAAATGTCTAGCCCACGTGCGGCAACATCTGTTGCAACAAGAACTTCAATTCTGCCGTGTTTAAACTTATTGAGAACAGATTCACGTTTTCCTTGTGTTAAGTCTCCATGAATTCCTTCTGCCTTGAATCCACGTGCTTGAAGCCCTTCAGAAATTTCATCCACTCGTCTTTTCGTCCGGCTAAATACAATTGCAAGCTCAGGTGCATGAATATCTAAATGGTTCGTTAATGTATCAAACTTATAACGCTCTGGGACTTCCATGAAATATTGTTCGATATTTTCAACGGTCATTTCTTTTGCTTTTACTTTTACTTCCTCGGTATTTTTCATCATCGTAGATGCAATTTCACGAATTTCTTTTGGCATTGTTGCTGAGAAAAGCAATGTTTGACGCTCAGAAGGTACTCCTTTTAATATATCTCGGATGTCGTCAATGAATCCCATATTTAACATTTCGTCTGCTTCGTCAAGAACGACTACTTCTACGTCAGCTGTTTTAATCGTTTTTCTGCGCATATGGTCCATTAACCGCCCAGGTGTAGCAACTACCATTTGTGGTCCATCTTTTAATGCACGAATTTGTCTTTGCATTTGCTGGCCACCATAAATCGCGAGTGCGCGTATACCTTTATTCCGACCAATACGGTTTAATTCTTCAGCTACTTGAATCGCAAGTTCTCTCGTTGGAGCAATGATTAACCCTCTTACTTTGCGAATTTTCCGGTCAAATTTCTCCAACATTGGAATACCGAATGCTGCAGTTTTTCCTGTTCCTGTTTGTGCTTGTCCGATCACGTCTTTACCTTCCATGGCATATGGAATGGTTTCCTTTTGAATAGGTGTTGCTTCTTCAAAACCCATGTGTTCAAGTGATTTCAAAATAGGTTCTGACAAATGTAATTCTTTAAATGTTGTCACGTTGTTCGTCTACTCCTTTTAAAATGAAATTAATGTGATATGTTTCTTATAACGAATCTTGTTTATAACGGTTCAGGGCATTATAAACTGGATTCATGATGAAAAGCCTTTTCGTGTTTTCTTACACTTTACATTTCGGCTTTTAAATTTCGCTACTCTTATTTTTGCCGAAAAAGGATATAATAGAATAGAATGATGGTTCATCTATCTTCATTTCAAATCGATTCGCTTATACAATGATTTATAAAGTATAAAAAAAGGCTTCCTCCATCATTGGAATGAGGCCTCATTATTGGAAGCTCATATAATTAAACATTCAACTTATCTTAACATAACCAATGATGTTATATCTACTATTAAAACGTATTTCCATGAATACATCTACCATATCGTGCGTAATACGACATATTTTATAAAATAATTTACAACGTAAGGAGGAAAGATATGCGTATTCCACCATTTAATCCGTATACAGCACTGACCCTTGCTGTGATTGCGATTTCAACTTCAGCAATTTTTGTGAAAATGGCCGAGGGGGCTCCTGCTTCAATCATTGCTGCTTACCGGCTGCTGTTTGCGACAATTTTGTTAGCTCCTTTTGTTATGGTGTCCTATCCAAAATTTTTTAAAAACATTTCCGTAAAGAATTGGTTGGTCTGTATAGGTGCTGGAATCTGTCTTGCTCTTCATTTTGTATTTTGGTTTGAATCGTTAAAACATACATCTGTAGCAAGTTCCGTTGTCATTGTATCTGTCCAACCTATTTTTGCGTTTATCGGTACGTATATCTTTTTCTCTGAACGTTTTTCTGCTCGGGTCGTTATTAGTATGTTTATTACGATTATCGGGGCAATGATTATTGCATGGGGCGATTTTCAATTTAGTGGAAAAGCATTGTTTGGAGATGCACTTGCTTTAATTGGAGCAATCACAATGACTGGGTATTTTCTATTTGGCCAACAAGCACGTAAAAAAATTGAATTAATCCCATACACTTTTGTTGTATACGGAATTAGTGCTTGCTTGTTAATTGGCTATAATCTTGTTATTCAAGCACCTTTCTTCCCATATCCAGCAAGTCACTGGACAATTTTTTTCTTGCTAGCAGTAATCCCAACTTTCCTCGGGCATTCTATTTTTAATTGGGCGTTAAAATGGGTGAGTACAGCGACGATTTCCATGGCAGCTATTTTTGAACCTGTTGGTGCGTCTTTACTTGCGTATATTTTCTTAGGTGAACTTATTACTTGGGATCAATGGCTTGGAGGTTCTATCGTCTTGCTTGGACTACTTCTTTTCATTGTAAGTACAACCCGTAAAAGAGAAGTCACCATTTATGATAACGACTCCTCCTAAAAGTTTTTGAGACATCTGAGTGAATGTCATAATTACCAAAATTAGCTTTTTACTATAACATGTCGTTTCGAACGTTTGAACGGAAGTACATGTTGTAGGAAAGTTGCATAAAATACGTATTATGAAATTCATTCATCTATATACTTAATAACACTCACTTACTTGTTAAAAATTCATAGACCATGCGAATGAGTACGTGTTGATCTTCACCTAAACAAAGTAAATGACGAGAGCGATCAAAAATTACTACTTGTTTTTTCGCTGATGGAATCTCCCTTTGTAAATAATGGACCGTCTGAACGGGAACGATTGTATCTTGTCTTCCATGGGCAATAAATACGGGAACAGTTACTTCTTTTAAATATGGGCGAGTGTATCGTTGTAATTTCAAAAATTCAAATCCTGCTCGTGCAGGAACGGTTCTTAATTTTGCTTTGTAATGTTCGTAAATCACATTTTCATTTAATCTTCCGCGGAAACCGTCTGCTACTACTTCACTAACATCAATGGTTAATTGCCGAACAGATAATACTTTTACGGCAGGTGCAAGAAATACAACTTTTTCAACTGGATATGTAGCTGCTAAATATGCAGCAATCATGCCTCCCATTGAAAATCCAATAATGTATACCGTGTCATTTTTTTGGAGTAAATCTTGCAATATAGATTCTGCTCTTTCCAACCACTCTTCATGGGTCGCTTCTTCAATACGTGCATTCTTTTCATGGCCTGGTAACGTTGGCAAGCGAATGTCCCACGTTGTATGTTCTTGTAAATGATAGGCTAGCGGACCAACTTCATACGTTCCGCCAGTAAACCCATGCAACATTAGGCAACCGATACTCATGGGCGGTCATCCTCTCTTTGTTGTTCTAGTATATGTTAAGTAGTTTCCTCTATCCTATCATATTCTATCTCTACTCTTGAATATATTTCAGCAATCATTAGCGAATAAATCGAACCAAAGAGCCTAATTGTTGAATGACAGGCGTAACTTGTTGAAAAGTGTTCGCCAATTGATTGACAGTTGATAACATCTTTTGTAAATCCATTTGCCCATTTTCATCATAAAAGTGAGCCATAATGGAGTTTGATTTCTTCTCAGGCATTTGAAAATATCCATCATTCAATTGTCCGGACCACCCTTCAGGTTGGGGTGGCTTGGCATACATTTCATATGGAGAAATAACTGGTTGGCCGGTGGGCGAGTACGGATTTGGTGGAGCAGTTTCTTGATCGAATATTGTACTCCCTTCTACTGGATGATGATTTGCATCATAATAGTAGTGCTGCCCTCCAATAGTATCGGTATTCTGCCTTAGAAACGGTTGATGATTTTCCTTCATATGAAAATTCTCCATGTACACACACCTCATTTCCCTTTCTAATAATATATGGTGTGGATACATCTTTTGTTACACTTCGCTTTGACGCTGTTGATGTTTATATAAAAATGCGTAGAAGAAAGCAATCAGCGTTACTGCAGGATATGTTCCACTAAAAACAATAAGAAACAATCCAGCCGCTCCGAGAATGCTCTCTTTCGTAAACACTTTCGTTTCTTTTCCTAACAGCACACTCATGCGAATGAGTTCAGTTTGTATAAGGTACAAATATACACATATAAATAACAATCCATACATCGGCACCCACCATGAGAAATGGAATATGTAGTAAATCATTACTGGACATAACAATATGAAGCCTCCATATATTGTCCATCGGAAAAATGTCCGGCGAAAAACGTGTAAATCCCAAGGTAGGATTTCCAATATATCTGACTTGAAGCGATCATAATACATACTGGCACTCATTTGTGAGAAAATGTATATGGAAATAGCGACGCCAATATAAAATACAAATCCCTTTATAAAGGCCATGGCACTAAGAAATACTAGCAATATACCTAATAATTGAAATAACGTTTTCCCATTTTTAATTATATATGAATGCCATAAGCGATGATGAACAGACGTGGCTTCATAGGTAAATCGTTTGCGTCGAAAAGGTAATTTCTGAAGGACAAAAAAACGTTTTTCTCGCTTAAACGGAACTTTTGTTATGTACGAAATGAATGGCATTTTCCATATATGCATATCACTTATTTCGGTTACTTTCCCCCACTGAACATGATTCATGACACGGGTATATGCATAAACGTTCCATATCAATATACTGATGACGACAAAAGAAGCAGCAATGATCGGATGTAGCCAAACAAGTAGCCCAACAATGATTCCAGCTCCAAGCAATACACCTACCTTCACATACCACCGTTTTTGATATAATCTCCAAACGGGCACAGTCATAGCTAGATGGACGCTTACAAACACACCTACATATAGGCTTGTAAATAATTTTGAAAGAGGGGTAAGTAATAAAACCAACCAAATAATACTTCCAAGAATTCCTCTTTTCAACCATTTATCAAAGACTAGGACATTCCATATGTGACGTAACCGGTAAGGCAAGATGGATAACTGATACTCACTACTTGAAAATACAATTCCTGGACTACGCAGTGACCGAAATATGTATGCTACAGGAAATATGCTAATGAAAAGCCATATATTTCGTTCCCCAATATTTTCAATGAGAGCAAATCCCTTCTTCATTTGTTCCAACACATTTCCTGAGAGCATAATAGAAGTTCCGACATACCCAAGTGCTATAAGGGCATAGATCAAGATTGTTTTATCAAAAGACATGCTATACACTTTCTTGTAAATATTCCATTTCTTTTGCAAACGTTGTCGTCTCATTTTCCGATAAATAGACCATAACGTGTGATAAATCTTCATGTATCAGAACCTCTCTTAATCGTATCGAATTCGTTAATGGGCCCTTGGCGGATGACTTCCCCTTTCTGCAAAAGAATAAATGAATCCGCTAAATCCCTTATCCTCTCAAGTTGATGAGAACTGATAAAGATGGTAACTCCTTCAGATATTTTTTGCCGCATTAACTCCTCAATATAATCAATCGCATAAATGTCTAGACCCATAAACGGTTCATCGATTAAGAGAAGAGGAGCGTCCGGTAAAAATGCACAAATCCCTTGTACCTTTTGTCGCATTCCTTTCGATAATTCCTCAGGGTATTTATCTAACTTCCCCGTTAATTCAAATCCTTCTACATACGTTTCGATTCGTTTCGTAAGTGTTTCTTCAGAAATCCCGTAAGCTAGTCCATACATTTGAAAATGTTGGTACACCGTTAATTCTGACAGTAGCATTGGCTCTTCAGGTAAATATGCTATTTGCTTTTTATAATCAATAAATGATGTATCTAGATCATGTCCACACACTTGAATCGTACCTTTTTTCTTATCCAGCATGCCCATAATCGTCCTTAGAAGCGTTGATTTCCC
>DATGUV010000021.1:0-60190 GCA_035301025.1 Bacillota bacterium
CCTTTAATCGTCATGTATCCTTCTCGCAACTCATCTTCCATTCGATATAATGAGTAAGCACTAATCTGATTCAACATAGATTGAACATGTGATCTTTGTAAAACAAACTCTTCAATAAAAATTACAAAATCATCAAATACAAGTTCAATAGATTGGTGAATTCTACAGCGAATCTCCTGCAATCTTGTCCATTGATTACGTATATGTGAATGTAAAATGGTTCGAATACGTACCGGAAAGATCTGTAAAATCTCCTCCATATGCATACCCCTCTTGCGCTTCTACTTCTATAGTAAATGTATGTATGAATAATCAATTTATGCTTTAATTTAAAAACAAGTAACAATAGATCATGCAAATAAATGGATGATGACCAAAAATTTCTACTTCACTCCTCTATGCAATTTCAAGCGACTTAACAGAACTACATGTGAGAGAGGTAGAATAACATACATATGATGACATTCATTATGTCCTAGTAAATATAATATGAGACAAAAAAATGATCCCTAACGTAATCGCTAGGAATCATATGGTTACCAAAAGTATGTGTTTAATTTTTATTATGCTCTTGAGACGTATTTACCATCTGAAGTACTTATAATTAATGACTCACCTTGGTTAATAAATAGTGGGACCTGAACAGTAATCCCCGTTTCTAATGTGGCTGACTTTGAACCACCACTTACGGTATCGCCTTTTAATCCTGGTTCAGTTTCAGTCACTTCTAGTTCTACGTATTTCGGTAAGGACACTCCAATGATTTCATCTTCATACGTCATTATAGAAACTTCCATGTTTTCTTTAATAAACTTCAACTCATGTTCAATTTGTTCTGTTGGCAACTCAATTTGTTCATATGTGGAAGTATCCATAAATGCATGCATATTTCCTGAAGCATATAGATATTGCATTGTTTTATGCTCGATATGTGCTCTTGCTACACGTTCTCCTGCTCGAAACGTTTTTTCTTGAATATTTCCGTTTCTTAAATTTCGTAATTTTGAGCGAACGAAGGCAGCACCTTTTCCTGGTTTCACGTGTTGGAACTCTATTACTTGCCAAATACTTCCATTTACTTCTATCGTTAGACCTGTTTTAAAATCATTTACGGATATCATTGATTTTTTCCTCCCTTAATCCTGCTGGCTTATTCAATCGTAATCAATTCTTTTGTAGATGTTGTTAAACGTTCGTTTCCGTTTTCTGTAATGATTAAATCGTCCTCAATACGACATCCACCTACTGACGGAATGTAAATTCCCGGTTCAACAGTTACAGCCATTCCAGGAGCTAAAACAGTCTCACTTGCTGAAGATAATCTCGGTTCTTCATGTACTTCTAAACCAATTCCATGTCCTGTTGAATGACCAAAATACTGCCCATATCCTTTATCAGTAATATAGTCGCGTGTAAGAGCATCTGCTTCTTTACCAGTCATTCCTGGACGAATATGTTCAACTCCTCGTTTTTGTGCCTCTAATACAACGTCATATATTTCACGTAACTCATCCGATATACTACCAATTGCAACTGTACGCGTAATGTCTGATACATATCCATTGTAAAGTGCCCCAAAATCCATTGTTACCAATTCGCCTTTTTCGATCACTTTATTGGACGCAACCCCATGCGGCAACGCCGATCTGTATCCAGACGCAACGATTATATCAAAACTAGAAGATGTTGCTCCTAAGGAACGCATATGCATTTCTAGCTCATTGGCTACATCAATTTCTTTCATGCCAGGACGGATGAATTGTGTAATATGATGATATGTATCGTCAGCAATTTTTGCTGCATCTTGAATGATTTTTATTTCTTCCGCGTCTTTTGTGACCCTCAATTGTTCCATAAATCCACTAATAGGAACTAATTGTATATTAAATAATCTATGATATTGTTGGTATTTTGCAAATGAAACGTAATCTTCTTCAAATGCTAGGCTTTGAATATTTCTTTTTTGAAGTTGCGTATGTACTTCTGTTTCCATGGTCTGTTTTTGCTCAACAACCGTATACCCTTTTACTTGATCTGAGGCTTGCTCAGTATACCTAAAGTCTGTAATGAAACAAGCGTCATCTTTCGTAATTAACGCGAGTCCGCTAGAACCAGTAAATCCAGTCATATATCGTAAATTATAAGAACTTGTTACTAATAATGCGTCAATGTCATGGTCCTGTAAATATGTACGTACACGATCAATCTTATTCATAAGTTATTCTTCCTCCCTTTATTCTCTATCTTTAGTGTAAATTATTCAACCTATCATGTAGGGCTTGTACAGCAAGGAGGTATCCTTGTTTCCCTAATCCAATAATTTGACCAATGCATGCAGGAGCAGTATAAGAAATATGTCTAAAAGATTCCCTTTTATGAACATTCGATAAATGAACTTCAACTACCGGTGTATCAATCGCTTGGATAGCATCATGTAGTGCCACACTCGTATGGGTATATGCCGCTGGGTTAAAAACAACCCCATTATACGTTTGATGGGCTTGATGAATATAATCAATCAAGTCCCCTTCATGGTTTGATTGGTAACAATCAACTTGAAGATTGAGGGAAGCTCCAAACTCTTGCACTTCCTTCTCGATTTGTTCCAAAGTATCCATTCCGTAAATGTCCTGTTCTCTTGTTCCAAGCATGTTGATATTTGGTCCATTTAGCAACAGTATCTTTTTCATCTATTACACTCTCCTAAACACTGATTCAATGTATTACCAGTTTACCACAAAAATCAACATTTGGATAACTTACCCTTGCTTGTTTAACACTTGTATTTCTTTTCTATGGCATAGAGATTCTGTGTAATCAAAGGAGATTGAATAGCCAATACTTATTCCAAATAATATATGCATATTAAAAATAGTGAAGGTTGATGCGGCAGAATGGAAAAAAAGTGACTCTCCGATAAATAGTGGGTGAATGATAAAAAGATGCATCAAAGCAATAAACGCACCATAGGCTATCCCCATCCAAATAGATCGTACCTTTTTTGCAAGTACATAATACACTAAAGCTAAACAGATGGATATTAGTACCATTACAAAAGCTGTAACAAAGATTTGCGCCCATCTGGGGATATCAAATACCATATTGATACTATCTTTAATATAATAGTGTGCTGGATAAGAAGTGAATTTAAAAAAAGATACAATCGACCAGAAGAAATAAAAAGCAACTCCCATTGAAGCACCTGTTCCAATCGTTCTCGCTAAAACAGCTTGTTTTGAATATTTTGCTTGTTCGTTCGTTAGATCCTGACTCATAAATAGCACCTCTAGTATGTGGTTTAATGAATTTCATAATACGTATTTTATGCTAGTTCAATACTACATGTAGAGATTCTGATCATTAAGAAATTCATTCAGTTACGTATATTATGCATAAGGATCTACTTCATATACATAGCTCCTTAGGTTCATTGAAATACCAATACGTAGATTCCACACATTAAAAACATATAAGATACGTATTCCATGAAGAACGTCACTAGAAGCAAACGGAAATTTGTAGTACGATAATAGTATAGAGAAATGGATAATTGTTACTCAATTGGTAATACTATGGATACAATATAACTTGGGCGACTATACTATAGAATAGAAGGTGACGATGTGCGCAAACTACCATTTATATTTCTTTGTGTAATTCTTGCTCTCGCTGTTTTTGGCTTTATGATTTCCTTAGCAACAGAACCTTTGCAACTATTATTATCAACTGGAAAAATGTTGCTTGTTGCTGCAGTGTTTTTTGCCATTGTATACTTTCTGTTTTTCAGGCACAGACAACACAACAATACTTCTAAAAAGTATAAACAAGCTGTCAAACAGTCCCAAAAGAAATATGGAAATGTACAGGATAAACAAGCTTTTAAACGTGCTACACATGCTTCTAAAAAGAAATCTAAGCGAAATGCTAGTCATTTACGTGTCATTGAAGGAAATAAATCAAAAAAAGATGATCATGCTTCGTTTTAGACAATTCTTATAATGTTAAGGCCAATGCGTTAAAAATGCATTGGTTTTTTTATAACCTTTTTGTATAAGGTTTTGCTTTTCTTGATCTGTCAATGAAAAATTTAATGTATCTACATGTGATGTAGGTATAAAGATAATATGATGTTGTTTAGATTTTGATATATAGCGGTTATCATGGGCTACAATCATCGTCGAAAATAATGCTTGCAACATATCTAATGCATTTGTAATTTTTCGTGGCTTTGTATGTACATGTTCGCTTGTCAATTTCACACCAATAATTGGTCTTTTACGTTTGTTCCTATCAGCATCAAATATCCACAACGGAAAATTACTTAATAGTCCCCCATCAACGATTAAACTTTTATTTCCTTGAATATCTCTCATTTGTTTAGGCATAAAAAAGTAAGGATACCCTGCACTCATGCGAATGGCTCGTGCAATTGGAAATGTTTTCGGGCAAACACCATATACTTCTTCTAAATCATCTGGGAGCACAATAAGCTTGCTTTTAGATATGTCGCTCACTACAATTTTGTAAGCATCCTTTCTTATATCAGAAAAAGTATACACATTTTTGGCAGCCAACTTCTCATACAACCATTTCTCAAATCGGTTTCCATAGTACAATCCTAGTTGTTTATATAAGAAAAACCATTTCGTAAAAGGAAATACTTGCACAAATTTAGGAGCATCAAGAAATGATTGAACATTCAATTCCTCTAGCAACGTACGAATTTCTACCCGCGTGTATCCTGCAGCAATAAAGCCAGCAATAATAGCTCCGGCAGACGTACCAGCTACTCGTTCCAGTTGATAGCCATGTTCTTCTAAGCTATCAAGAACTCCAATATATGCATATGCTTTCAATCCACCACCGGCAAACACCCCGTCAATTTTCATATTCATCCCCTTTTTTCATTCTCCATTCATAATTACTTTTAAGAATATGCATTACTAGTCGGTAGTTGTGTAGTTGGACAATAGTTGTAAGTTTGTGAATGTTCGATGAGTAGCAATTGTAAACGTATCTTATCTTATTCACTCATCCATTGTAGTAGAACGTGGGACAAAGGAGTTTAGAGACATTAAAAAATACACTTTCATAAGTTCCCTCATGAAAGTGCACGTGTGCTTGCGTATTGATCGTGTATCGAGATTTCTATACAATATCATTTCTTTTAGTCCTGACGATGATTGTGATGTTCCTTCCCATCTTCTTCAGCAGCTTTTTCCTCATTTTCCTTTTGGATGTCTCTTAAACGATTCACGCGTGACGGATCTTCGGTAAAATATTGTACTAACTCGCTAATTCGATCAATGGATGTCCAGCTTAAATGATGTTCAATACCTTCTACATCATCATAAATTTTATCAGCATCAACGCCAATTATTTCTAGAAAGTCTTCAAGTAAGTCATGTCTAAATACTAATTTTTTACCAATCTTATGTCCACGTTCTGTTAAAATTAATCCACGATATTTTTCATAGATGAGAAATCCATCTTTATCAAGTTTCTGGACCATTTTTGTAACAGATGACGGATGGACATCTAATCCTTCAGCAATATCGGAAACACGTGCATATCCTTTAAAATGAATTAAATTATATATTTGTTCTATGTAATCTTCCATCGTAGGTGTTGGCACAGAAATCCCTCCTAAAAAGATTTGGTTACTTTTTAGCAACATTGTTTCTCCTTCGAATCATACATGATTTCTGTACTCTTTACAAGGGAATCCAAAACGATCCTCATTCATGCAATAATGATGGTCTAATGCAAAAAATAATTAACTCTTAAGGTATTAGCTAATACCTGCGAATTCTACACAACAATTGTCATAAAAAAGTAACGAATCCAACGTATTGGATTCGTTACTTTTTATGTTTTATAATCCACACTTTAATTGAGCGCCACAACTAGTACATGTATTACATCCACCAATATCTGCTACATGTCCTTTTCTACATACTGGACATCGATCTCCAATTTCAGAACCTATAGTTACATTCGTTTTATCTAATTCATGAATCGTGTCCATTAAAACTACGCGAGGTTTTTCATGGATCAATTCTTCTGCTTTTTCTTCCTCAAGAGAAGCTTCATCAGACTTCAATGTCAGTACTTGTGAATCTCTACTTCCATCCACATATACCGTACCACCTTTTGCCCCTCCGTCATATAAACGCTTGTACACATTTTCAACCTGTTCAACAGAGTATCCACGTGGTGCGTTCACAGTTTTAGAAATAGAGCTATCTACCCAACGTTGGATGACACATTGTGTATCCGCATGAGCTTCTGGTGTTAAGTCCATAGCTGAAATAAACCAATGCGGGAGTTCTGTATCTTTTTGTTCTGGGTGTTCTTCTAAATATTCTTCTACAATACGTGCATTCACTTCAATAAACTTACCAAGACGACCACTTCTAAAGTACGAAAATGAGAAGTAAGGTTCCAATCCTGTTGATACTCCAACCATTGTTCCTGTGGATCCAGTAGGTGCAACTGTTAATAAGTGAGAGTTTCGAATTCCATGTTTAAGGACTCCTTCACGAATATCTTCAGGCATTTGCTTCATATATCCAGAATTCACGAATGATTCTCTTAATGATTTTGTTTCCTCATCTGTTTTACCAATTAGAAATGGAAAGCTTCCTTTTTCTTTTGCTAATTGAATAGAAGTACGATATGCAGTTGTAGCGATTATTTCAAAGATTTGATCTACTAGCTCATTTCCTTCTGCTGATCCATATTCCGTCTCACAGTATATTAGTAAGTCATGAAGCCCCATCACGCCTAAACCAATACGGCGCTCTCCAAGTGCTTGGGTTTTGTTATCTTCTAGAAAATATGGTGTTGCATCAATCACGTTATCTTGCATCCGAACACCGATTTCTACTGTGTTTTCTAGTTTTTCAAAGTTTACTGATTTTGTGTCTTTATGAGCCATTTCTGCCAAGTTAACAGCTGCTAAGTTACAAACAGAGTAGGGTGCTAATGGTTGTTCACCACACGGGTTTGTCGCAACTACTTTTTGTCCATACGCTTTAGCATTTGTCATATCATTTGCATTATCGATAAAGAAAATGCCAGGTTCTGCAGCATATGTTGCACATACGTTAATGAGATCCCATAAATCTTTTGCCCGAATTGAGCGGTATGTGCGAACAGCATAACCCATCTTTTCCCATTCACGTACGTCACCAATTTCATGCCACTTTTCATTATACTCTTTCATTTCTTGTTCAGTATATTGTTCCACATCAGGGAAACGTAAGTCATATGTCGTATCTTCTTCTACAGCTTTCATAAATTCCTTTGTTAAACAAACAGAAATATTTGCTCCTGTTAAAAAATCAGACTGATGAACATCATAAGTTCCGCCTTCTAACAATTTAGTTTCTGCCTCTTTGATTGCTGCTTCCGTAAAGCCTCCAGTTCCTGGCATTGTACGGTAGTTTAGAATTCCTTGATACAAATCTTTTTCTGTTTCTGTGAGTGGAGTGAATTTTAATTTTTCTTGAGCCACTGTTTTTATTTGATCATCCGTTGTATTCTCAATTAAATAACGAAGAATTCTCGGGTTTTGCATTTTAGAAATAATAAATTCAACAATATCCGGGTGAGAATCCACAAGCATAATCATTTGTGCTCCGCGTCTACTTCCACCTTGTTCAACTAGATGAGTGAGTTTGGCAATATCATCTAGCCAAGAAACTGAGCCAGAAGATTTTCCATTTACTCCGCGAGCAAGAGCGTTTCTCGGACGTAATGTTGAACCATTTGTACCAACGCCCCCACCTCTACTCATAATTTCCATTACTTGTTTTCGGTGATCAGAAATTCCTTCACGTGAATCTTTAATATAAGGCATTACATAACAATTAAAATAAGTAACATCTGTTTGTGCGCCTGCACCATATAAAACTCTTCCGGCAGGGATAAAATTCATGTGAGACAATTCTTGATTAAATTTCTCAAACCAACCTGCTTGTTTTTCTGGAGTGTCTTCTACAGAGGAAAGCCCAGTTGCATTTCGTTTTGCAATTTGTTCATAGTACACTTCTAAAGGTTTATCAATGACATCGATTGACCTGCGAACAATTCCAGTTTTTGCTTCATCTTCATTGTCAATGACAGAAACAAATTCAGGTTCAATTTGAATTTCTGCCTCTTGCTTGTCCCAATCAATTGCAGTTATAAAACCCGTTCCTCTTGCTGGAAAGTTCGGATCAGCTTTTACAGTTAACACAACAAAGTCTCCTACTTTTAGTGTTTTTTTCTCCGTATCTTTAAATGCATATCGATCAAGCATTACAAGACGTGATACCCCACTATGTGTCGTTTTCATATCCCCAGTTATTGGATGTACTTGTGTAAACTTTGCAATATCATCGTTTAGTGATGAAACATTCACTTTCATATTCATTATCGTTTCAGTTGACATTCCCCATACACTCCTTCAAAAAACTATTATGTATATTCACTTTAATACAACATCTTGTATTAAAAATGCTCATTTAACACTATATCTAGTACTATAACCAATAGCACACGATATTGTCAATAGGTATTTGGACAATAAAATAATGTCTATAAGATGATTTGATATGGTATTTATTACCTATTCATCCAAATCATTCCATAGACACGTATTCTATTTCCTTTGTGACGGTGTGCGTACGATTTACATTTTTCAAAAAAACTTTTTTCACATTTAAATGAATCTCCTTTGATATTCTATCATAATCTAACTATAATAGTAGATAGAATGATCAATAAACGGAGGAACACATATGAAATTTATTGTTATTGCACTCGTAGCACTACTTGCATTTGCTATTTTTAGACATTATCGTCAACGATCTCATTTAAAAATATTAAATCAAGATGATTTTACCAATCGGAAAGCACAATTAATTGATGTCCGTGAACCACAAGAGTTTGAAAGAGGACATATTCTAGGGGCTCGAAATATTCCCATGACCCAATTGAAACAACGGTTAGTTGAAATCCGTCCAGACAAACCAGTATATCTATACTGCCAAAATATTTCTCGCTCCAGTAGAGCTGCAAATATACTTCGCAAAAAAGGATACACTGATATTAGTTTACTAAAAGGTGGATTTCGTAAATGGGAAGGCAAAATTAAATTTAAATAATTATTATTTTTCAAATAAAAATGCATGAATATGACGTTCATATTCATGCATTTTTTGATGGTTCTATTCAACTTCTTTTTGATACCTTAACACTGGTTTTCTTGCTGCTGTTGTTTCATCCAACCTTCCAACTACAGCTTTGTGTGGAGCTTCTAAGACAATGTCAGGATTTTCATCTGTTTCTTCGCTAATTTGTAACATAGCTGCAATAAATTGATCTAACGTTTCTTTTGATTCTGTTTCCGTTGGTTCAATCATCAATGCTTCTTCTACGATCAATGGGAAGTAAACGGTTGGTGGATGGATGTTCATGTCCATCAAACGTTTAGCAATATCCATCGTGCGAACTCCTTTTTTCTTCTGCTTGCTACCTGAAATGACAAACTCATGTTTACAATGTTGTGTAAACGGAAGTTCATATGCTTCTTCTAAATTACGCATCAAGTAGTTTGAGTTAAGTACTGCATACTCACTTACATTTTTTAAACCTTTAGGTCCCATTGTACGAATATACGTGTATGCTCTTAAGTATATTCCAAAGTTTCCGTAGTAGCTTTTTACCATACCGATAGACTCGGGACGATCATAATCAAAATCATATACGCCATCTTTTTCACGCACCACTGGCTTCGGTAAGAATGGTGCTAATTCCTCTGATACACCAATCGGACCTGAACCTGGTCCTCCGCCGCCGTGTGGTCCTGTAAATGTTTTGTGCAAGTTTAAGTGTACAGCATCAAATCCCATGTCTCCTGGACGACTATACCCCATAATTGCGTTTAAATTCGCCCCATCATAGAACAGTTTCCCACCAACTCCATGGACAATTTCGGCCATTTCAATAATTTCTGTTTCAAACAAACCTAATGTGTTTGGGTTCGTTAACATCAGTGCTGCGGTTTTATCACTAACAACACGTTTTAAATCTTCAACATCAACAAGTCCTTTGTCATTTGACTTCACTTCTACTGTTTTATAACCTGCTAAAGATGCCGATGCAGGGTTTGTACCGTGAGCAGAGTCAGGGACAATCACTTCATCACGATGATGGTCTCCATTTGCATCATGAAAAGCCTTAATCATCATTAATGATGTCCACTCTCCTTGAGAACCTGCGGCAGGCTGCAATGAAATCTCATGCATTCCTGTAATTTCTTCTAAGTGAACTTGTAAATCATACATTACTTCTAAAGCACCTTGAACAGTTTTCGTGTCTTGGTATGGATGAATGTGACTAAATCCAGGTAGTCTGGCAACATCTTCATTAATTACCGGGTTATATTTCATCGTACAAGAACCTAACGGATAAAAGCCTGACAAAATTCCATAGTTTCGATTAGATAAGCCTGTATAGTGACGCATTAATCCTAATTCATCAACCTCAGGAAGTTCTGCATCTACTTTTCGTACATATACATCATTCAAGTCTTCTGTCAGGTCAACTTTTGGAACATCAAGCGCTGGTAAATTATAGCTTGTCCTGCCTTCTTGACTGCGTTCAAAAATTAACGGAAAATTTTCCTTAGCCATTGATATCCCCCACTTCTTTTACAAAAGTATCAATTTCTTCTTTTGATCTAATTTCTGTTGTAGCAATTAACATATGATTTTCTAATTCTGAATAAGTACTTCCAAGATCATATCCGCCGACAAATCCTTTATCAAATAAATGTTCGTTTACAACAGAAACTGGCTTCGAGAGCTTCACTACGATTTCATTAAAGAATGGTCCTGTAAATGCAACAGGTATATTCAGTTCTTCAAACTTTTGCTTTGTATATCTTGCTTTTTGCATATTTAATTTAGCCATATCTTTCACACCATTTTTACCAAGAGCACTCATTGCTGCTGAACTTGCAAGGGCGTTTAATGCTTGGTTTGATGTAATGTTCGATGTCGCTTTTTCACGTCTAATATGCTGCTCTCTTGTTTGTAATGTTAAAACGAAACCACGTTCACCATTCTCATCAACCGTCTCACCAACAAAACGGCCTGGAACTCTACGCATATTCTTTTTCGTTGTAGCAAAATACCCACAGTGAGGTCCACCAAATTGTGCTGGGATTCCAAATACTTGAGTATCCCCTACTACAATATCAGCTCCAAACTCACTTGGCGGTGTTAAATATCCAAGAGAAAGCGGGTTACTTGAAACGACAAACATCGTTTTCTTTTGTTGTTCAATCAGTTTATTAATGTCTTCTAAAGGTTCAATTTGACCAAAAAAGTTTGGATATTGAACAATAACAGCCGCAGTATTTTCATCTAACTCTGTTTCCAATTGATTTAAATCAGTCAAACCATCTTTATGACCAATTTCAACGACTTCTAATTCTTGTCCTTTTGCAGCGGTTTGAACAAGCTGACGGTGTTCTGGATGAACCGTTGAAGAAATAAGCACTTTACTCTTTCTTGTTTGTCCATGTGCTAAACTCATTGCCTCAACAACAGCTGTTCCCCCATCATATAAAGATGAGTTAACAACTGGCATACCAGTCAGCTCGGACACCATTGTTTGGAATTCGAACATCGCTTGTAATTCACCTTGGGTCATTTCTGGCTGATACGGTGTGTACGCTGTGTAAAACTCTTGTCTAGAAATAACATGATCAACGACCGATGGAATGTAATGATCATACACTCCTGCTCCTAAAAACGAGCTATATGCTGTTAAATCAGCATTTTTCCCCGCTAATTGTGTCAATTCTTTTTTCAGTTCATATTCACTCACAGGCTTTTTTAAATCCAACTCTCTGTTTAAACGAACTTCTTTCGGAATATCAGAAAACAACTCTTCTGTTGAAGATATACCGATTGAATCTAACATTGCTTTCTTATCGGATTCTGTCATTGGTAAATATCTAAATCCCATAGCTAAATTCCTCCTTATTTTCCAGGTTTATAGAATGGTGTTTTCACAACTTCAGCCTTTAATTGCCTTTTTCGAACTTGGATAGTGACCTCACTTCCAACTTCAGCATACTTTTTATCAATTAAAGCCATTCCAATATTTTTTCCAAGTGTTGGAGATTGTGTCCCAGATGTTACAAACCCAACTTTCTCCTCGTTAACTAGGACTTCATAGTCAGTTCTTGGAATCCCTTTATCAATCATTTCAATACCAACTAATTTTCTATTTGTTCCTTGTTCAGCTTGTTGTTTTAAAACGTCACTTCCAATAAAATCGACACCCTTATCAACTTTAACAGCAAATTTCAATCCTGCTTCAAGTGGCGTAATTTCCTTCGATAACTCCTGTCCGTATAGCGGCAGGCCTACTTCAAAACGCAGTGTATCTCTTGCACCTAATCCTACTGGTTCGATACCTTCGTCTTCTCCAACTTCAAGAAGTAAATTCCATAACGCTGCACCGATAGATGCATCCATGTAAATTTCAAATCCATCTTCACCAGTATATCCTGTTCGAGAAATAAGTGCTTCTGCATCAATTTTTGGGAGTTTTACGTTGTCTAGGAAACGAAACATTTTTATTTCTGATAAATCAGTGTCTACAACTTTTTGTAATACTTTTTCTGCAAGAGGTCCTTGTAAAGCTAATAATGCATATGTGTCAGATGCATTTTCTACAAGCACATCATCTCCATATGTATTATGCGCTGTTAACCATTCGAAATCTTTCTCAATATTAGCTGCGTTCACAACGAGTAAATATTCTTCGTCAGACAACTTATATACTAAAAAGTCATCGACGGTTCCACCGTTTTCGTAACACATAAATGTGTATTGAGCACGGCCTACTTCTAACTTTGAAACATCATTTGTAACCATTTCCTGTAAAAAATGCTCACTTTTAGGACCTTTTACGAATATTTCTCCCATATGAGAAACATCAAAAAGGCCTGCTTTCGTTCGTGTTATTTCATGTTCATGTTTGATGCTTGAAAACTGAACAGGTAGATCCCATCCACCAAAATCAATTGTTTTCGCACCATGTTTTTCGTACTCCGGGTAGATTGGCGTTCTTTTTAGTTCACTCATGTCTCCACTCCTTATCATTTACATAACGTGCATAGTTTCTTTCCACAAAAATAGAGGTTCCACCGACACATCAGGAAACCTCTGTCCTTCAACCAGAAAGTTGCACACTTACATGATAGAATTTACAATCAATTCTTCCAAAGTGCTTGCTTCTTGGGTGGTTTACACGTAGTAAACACTCTCCAGAGCCGCGTCCCACAAAAGTCTTTTTTACCTGAGAGATTCGCAATTTGCTTGCTCCTTCGGTGTTACTTCTACACCATATTCTGTGTAAAGTAAGCTCTCCCCTTGTATTCATCCGCATTTATGAAATTTATGCAAGTGGTTATACTATGTATCAGCATCTATGAAACCCTAATTTGCAACTACAGTATATCATAAATTCATCAAATAAGAAACGCGTAAAAGCGGTATCAATAGGAATATAACAAGATTTTGAGCAAATGGATCAATTATCATATAAAGGAGTCATTCATTTGAAGCATATAAAAATTCAAAAAGATCATACGTTTCTACCTATGTTAAAAGAAAAAATAAAGACAAATCAGACAGAGTCATCTTGGGAGACCTTCTCATTGGCATATCAAGCGGAACTTGCATTCATGAACGCTTCTTTTGATGAATTAAAATCAATCGATCATGTACCACAAGTTGAGTTTTTACCGTACCAACTAGACGTGGCAAAAAAGGTGTTATTTCATATGCATGGACGTGCTATCCTCGCCGATGAGGTCGGATTAGGAAAAACAATTGAAGCTGGTCTTATTTTAAAAGAATATATCATACGTGGACTCGTTAAAAAAGCTTTAATTCTTGTTCCCGCTTCATTAGTCAATCAGTGGGTAAATGAGCTACGTATAAAATTCAATATTCATGCCGTGTCTTACCGCAAAAATTACAACTGGGAAGATATAGATATTGTTGTATGTTCTTTAGATATGGCAAAAAAAGATCCACACCATCAAACAATTATTAATATTCCTTATGATTTTTTATTAGTAGATGAGGCGCATCGCTTAAAAAATAATAAAACATTAAACAATGCCTTTGTCCGTAATATCCAAAAAAAGTATTGCTTGTTATTGACAGCTACCCCTATTCAAAATTCATTAAGTGAAATCTATCATTTAATCTCCATTATTCGACCTGGGTTACTTGGAACATATGAATCCTTTATGGATGCTTTTGAAGAAAATGAGCACGAACAACAATCCATTTTAAAACAATTGGTGCAAAAAGTTCTTGTACGTAATACACGCAAGGACATTGAGACACATTCTATTAAACGCTTTCTATCTACAGAATGGATTGCATTTACATCTGAAGAACAAGAAGTGTACAACCAAATTGAACATTTAACGAGTCATTTTCCCCCTTTCACAAAATTAACATTACTCCGAGCATTATGTTCTTCGAGGGAAGCATGTTATTTATCCATAGAAAAACTTTTAAAAGAAGACAATCAGCCTTTTCGTAAAGAATTAGTGAACATCTCTAATAAATTAAGTGTTCTACCCCATCATATTAAAGCAAAGAAGGCTGTTGAATATATTCAATCTGTAAAAGGGGAAAAAGTCATTATTTTCACTGAGTTTCGTGCGACACAATTTTATCTCCAATGGTATTTACAGCAACATGGTATATCTTCTGTCCCTTTTCGAGGGGGCTTTAAGAGTTCTAAAAAAGACTGGATGAAACAGTTGTTTGAACATCATGCACAAGTTCTTATAGCTACTGAAGCAGGTGGAGAAGGAATCAATCTTCAGTTTTGCCATCATTTAATCAACTATGACCTTCCTTGGAATCCAATGAAAATTGAACAGAGAATTGGTAGAATCCATCGTTTCGGTCAAAAATACAATGTTCATATTACACACTTAGCCCTTGAGGACACATTAGAAGATCGATTGATGCGAATTCTTTATGAAAAGGTAGGGTTATTTGAACGAATCATTGGACGTGTAGATGACATTCTCGCTCTAAGAGAAACGCCAAATATCGATCATGCCATTCAGTCAATATTAACAGAAGCAAATTCTGAGGAAGACATTCGAGACCAATTAACACAACTATCAACAATCATTGAACAAAATACTTCAGAAGATGAGGTTGAACACTATGGCCATTCCTGATATTCATGCATTTGTTAAACAATACTTTACTGCAAACTACTGTACTGTATCAGAGGTAGACCAACATATATTACAAGTGGAACTAACGGAGGAAATGGATAAAAAAATTATGAACCGTCCATTTTATTGGCATTATATTGAAGCAACACAAGGAAAAGGAGAACCAAAAACTCTATTGTTAGGTCCCCACTGGGAATATAAAGATCCTACGATAGAATCCATCTATTTTGGTAGTACAAGGTTCCAACAAATTTTAAAAGATTTAACAAAAGAACCTTCATTTGTTCAAATGTTCGAAACGGTAGAAACGAAGGATAAACAAGCATTACATCCTTGGCTATTTGTAAATATGAAAATCACATATCAAAGTATGCAAACAAAAGATGAAATTTTTTCCCTTGGTTTAAATTTAATTACAGGTCATATTACAATACATATGATGGATCATTTACTACAAACCAACTTAAAACCTACAATCTCTACACTATGCTATGTACTCTCGCCTATCATTACATATGATAGTGGATTAAAACGTTTAGAGAAAATTTTAGATGTATATTTAGAAGAGCAATCCCATCAGTGGGCTGTGCATTCGATTCAAGAGATGGACAATGAATTACAGTTATTGGATCACTTTTATGAAGGAGATCATCCAGATAAAGAACGAGAAATTAAAGCGATTCAAAAACGCTACAAACCTACGATTACTTTTAAATACATGAGTGGTGGTATTGTTTATTTAACTCCATCCTTTCAAAAGAAAGAAAAACATTAAAAAAGTCACATTCTCTTATGTACTCGTGTTCACTACAAGAGAGTGTGACTTTTTATCTAGAAGAATGCACGATGATCAAAAAATTGTTATATCCATTCTGTTCGAGGGATAAATTATATCGGCACAGTCATTCATGTCTCGCCTGTAGCCATTCTTTAATGTATTTCATTTTCGTTTCTGTAATAGGGACCGAACATAAAACGGAACATTTCCGAACCAATCATTTTTACCTAAACTTCTTTTTTTCAGTGATTCTATCTGCTGATTATTATTTTTTTCTATAGGAGTAGTAATAAAACGGGAAAATTTCCTTGTCATAAATTGTAAATATTCGTTTCCAGTCATAGCTGTTCCATCCTTTCTTAATGAACTAGTCTATGCTAGTATAAACGAACATTCATCAAACTATTCTTGCTTCATAATTCCCATTATTTCCTTACCAATCTCTTCTACATGTAATCCATCTGTATGAATTATATGATCCGCAATATTTTTGTACATGGTATGTCTACGTTCATATAACTTTTCTCTTTCCGTTATTTGTTGATCCCATAATGGACGGGAGGAATCATATTTTAATCGAGACATGATTTCCGAAAAACTTGTTTGTAAATAAATAATGACCCCATTACTGTGCATCGTTTTGTAATTTTCTTTACGTTCAACGATTCCGCCTCCTGTTGCAATCACATCGAAATCAAGTAGTGATTGTAGAGCTTGTATTTCATATTGTCTAAACTGGTCTTCCCCTTCATCTGCAAAAATCTGACTAATTTCTTTTTGTCTAGTTTGTTCAATGTATTGATCTGTATCAATAAATGTTTGTGCAAATGTGTGTTGCAAATATAAACCAACTGTACTCTTTCCACTACCCATAAATCCTATTAAGTAAATCCTTTTCATATGTATCATTCCTTTTGTGAAAGTGTATTATAAAATTTCATTACCTTTGTAAGGAGTTGTTTATCATTGAATTCTGCTACTTCCTTATCCAAAAGCATTATTGAACATGCCATTTGTGTACATGCCTCTGATATTCATTTTATTCCTTGTAAAAAAGGAGCAGATGTATATTTTCGCATCAACAATAAACGAAGTTTTCATCAAGCTATTAACATAGATCATTATAACGCTTTATTAACGCATTATAAATTTACTTCTGGAATGGATATAGGAGAAATCCAAAAACCTCAAAATGGATCCTTAACATTTACTCTTAATCAATATGTATACTCACTGCGTTTATCTACCTTACCTGTTCAACATACAGAAAGTTTGGCTATACGTATTTTACCACAAGAAGCGTCTAGACAACTGAATCAATTATTTTTGTTCCACAAACAATATAAACGTATCAAAGAATGGACTTGTTTACAATCTGGGTTACTCTTACTAACTGGACCAACAGGTAGCGGAAAATCCACCACATTGTATGCATTGATTCATGAAATTATTCAAACGAAAGAAAAACAGCTGATCACACTAGAAGACCCCATAGAACAACAATTACCTGATATTTTACAAGTCCAATTAAATGAAAAAGCTGGAATTACCTACGCAGAAGGATTCAAAGCAATTTTACGACACGATCCAGATATTGTCATGATTGGCGAAATTAGGGATGCAACTACTGCTGCCTTCGCTGTAAATGCTGCTCTTAGTGGACATGTTGTTTTTAGCACCTTTCACGCCAGTAATGCAGTTGGAGCAATTACTAGACTTCTTGAAATGGGTATTGATCCTGCAGATTTACGAGCGTCACTAAAGGCTGTAGCAGCTATTGAGTTAATAAATATCCATGAACAAAATGAAACGGAGAAAAGATCTGCTATCCTCGAAATACTAGAGGAACATCACATTGACGCTATTATACACAGACAGCCGATTCCGTTTTATGAGACATTTCAAAACTTACGAAAAGAGGCTTACCAACATGAACAAAAGTCCTCCGACTACTGAATTACAACTCCGTTTTTTAGAACAATTATCGTATTTATTAACACATGGTTATCCATTACTTCGTGCACTAGAAGTACTCTCATGGGAGAAAAACTTTCAGCCAATTGCTTTAGCAATGCAAACTACTTTAAAATCCGGAAAGTATATTGATGAAGCTTTTGATGATCAATCATTTGATTCTTCCATTTCTTCTTACTTATATTTTGTTCGACTTCATGGAGATTTGTCCACCCATATTACTTCTTGTGCAAATATGTATAAACGAAAACAAACGTACGAAAAATCATTTAAGCGTGCAATCCGATACCCCTTATTTCTTTGTAGCTTTTTTGGTATTTTATTTATTTGTATCAAGCAATTTGTACTACCTTCTTTTGATGAGATGCTTCAAGCAAATGGATCTTCTACAGCCGCTCATCTTATTTTACAAAGTATTGATATTCTCTTTTGGATTGGAGGTGTTTCCATTAGTCTAATTGTTTTATTGATTCTGTTTTGGAAAACAAAACAAAAGACCATTCCAGTAGTCGCCCGTATCCGAATGTATCAAAAGCTCCCATTTTATCGCACTTACGTACGCCTAAACACTTCCCATCAACTAGCAACACATATGTCCACGTTATTTCAAAGTGGTTTAACCATTCAGGAAGTGTTGATGTATTTACAACAGCAGAAAAAGCTCCCCATATTGTCTTACTACGCAGCACATATTCAAAAGACTTTACATGCCGGTACCCATATAACGGAAGCATTAGATGAATTATACTTTATTGATACACACTTATCCCAAATTTTTCGGCAAAACAAGGAGCTCCAGTCTTTAGAAAAAGATTTATTTATGTACGCCAAAATCGTTACCGAAGAACTACACAGAAAGTCTATGCAGATTATTACACTTATACAGCCTATCTTTTTTGGCGTGATCGCTATATTTATAATTAGTATGTATATCGCACTTATGTTACCAATGTTTCAAATGATACAAACTACTTAATAAGGAGAAGATTATTATGTTTAAACAAGAAAACGGTTTTACGTTAATCGAAATGTTATTCGTGTTGATGATCATTTCGGTATTATTGATTTTGATTATTCCAACATTCTCATCGAAAAGTTCAGGTGTCCATGATCAAGGATGCGAGGCCCTTGTGAAAGTTGTACAGGCGCAAGCAGATATGTATCATTTAAATGAATCAAAAGTTCCTACATCATTGCAAGAACTTGTAAGTAAAGAATATATTTCAGATGAACAAACAAGTTGTTCCAATAATAAATCGTTAACGATTACCCAGCAAGGAATTGTAACAATATCTAACACAGGTGATTAATGGTGGATAAAAAGAATGGTTTTACCTTCATTGAATTGCTTCTTGTTCTTATGATTACATCCATTTTCACTGTAATTGGTGGAAAAATATCGTTTAGCACGTTGGAAAAACAATATGAAAAACAGTTTTTTCATGTATTAACCGAAGATTTACGTTATATTCAAAACCTTGCATTGTCAGATGCTTATACTGAGGCTCGAATTACATTTAACCCGACATCTTACCGGGTCACGACGAATCAATCACATCCGAATTTTGATCGAAAATATCCATCCGGGTGGACGTTTGAAGAAAATGCATTTAATCGTATTATCTTTAATTCAAATGGCACATTACGCTCATCTGGGACTGTGCTTTTAAAAAGCAACTCGAAACAATATAAAGTTGTCTTTCCACTAGGCAAAGGATCTTATTATGTTTCAATCTCCTAAAGGATTTACAATGATTGAAACAGTTGCCGCGACTACTACCCTTTTTTTAGCGCTTATTATTGTAATTCCATCTTTTATTCTTATTCAACAGGAAAGAAACGCTCTTTATAATGAAATAAACATTATAAATCATTTAGAAACTACATTGACTCAACAAACATATGATGATGAAATATATTCAAATACTATGACGGACAACATTAATGGTATTTCAATTACATTAACATTTACGGTAGAAAATGATCTGCAGAAAGGGTGTGTACAATGGGAAACCAATCAAAGAACAGAGAAGTCATTCTGTCTATACCGAAAGTATGAATAATACAAAGGGCTTCACTCTGCTTTCCGCCCTTTTTTCATTATCAGTATTGATTATGATTCTCCCCCTTTTAAGTATGTCGTTAAAGCTAGTTCAACAGGATCCCCACGAATATACGATTGACGTCCACCATTTTTTCATTTTTTTACGTAATGATATCATTCAAGCAACAGAAGTTGAATCTACAAATCATTCATTAACATTACGACTAGGTTCAAACGTTGATGCAACATATCAGCTATACGGAACAGTGATTCGTAGACAAGTACAAAACAAAGGACATGAAATCTATATAAGGAATGTGCAATCCCTAGGCTTCCAACAAACAGATCATAGAATAAATATAGAGGTAACTACGACAAATGGAGAAAAATATGAAAAGGAATTTCAACTGTATGAATAACCAAAAAGGATTTGTTTTTCCTTTTATCGTAATCACTGTAATGATTTTGTTTTTAGTTCTTCTAACAATCATTTCACGATTTAAACATGAAATCACAATGACAGAAAACATTCAAGATCATTATATATTTGAATCATTATTTGCCCTAGCGGAACATCATAAAGAAACAAGTTTCTCTAGTGGAAATGATCTTCCTGATCCAAAAATATACCAGTTCCCTCAAGGGGATGTTGCAATTACGTATACGTCAGCACATACACAATTTACGATTCAGTATACAATGACATTAAATAATGGGAAGGAATACTCTGTATATCAATCATATCATTGGGAAAACATATTGGATAATGACCCTATTCACGATTAAAATCGTCTACATGTAAGACACAATTAAGGAATCCATAGGTTCAAAACAGATGTTTTATTTACTTTCATGGAAATCTCGTTTATAATGAAAAATGATAAGGCTACAAGAAGGAGGGGGAAAATAGCATGGACCGTATGTTTCGTGTGCTTGGCTTTTGGACAGGAATCTTTGCCGTCTTATTTTATGCCGGAGATATGGAAATACCTGCACTATTATTCCTAGTTCAAACTGCATTTTTCCTTACAGTAAGTTATTTAAAATTATCTGAACGTATGTATATGTATTTGTTCGGAGCTTATTTAACAATCTTTATGATTGGCTTCACATGGTACTCAGAATTCATTCTTGTACCTGGCTTTGGAAGTTAAACAAAAAACCTGTACACATTACATGTAGTACAGGTTTTTTGTTCTAATCTTTTGGTGAAACATATGGATTATTCATTTTTTCAAACCCAATAGTGGTCGGATTTCCGTGCCCAGGATATACCGTATATGATTCATTCAGAGGATAAATTTTATTTTGAATGCTTTCAATTAATTGTTGTGTATTGCCACCGAATAAATCAGTACGACCTATTCCTAGTTGAAATAAAGCATCACCACTTATAATAATTTCATCCTTTTCAAAAACAATTGTTACACTACCAGGTGAATGTCCAGGAGTATGATATACGTGAAAGGAAAATGAGCCAATCGTCATCTTACCTTCAACAAGTTCAGCTTCTGGTGGTGCCGTTGTAATGGGTGTTCTAGGAAAACGTCCTGATCCATTATACAGGGGTTCTGTTAACCAGTCTGTTTCCTCATGGTGCAAATAAACCGGAAGCATATATTTCTTTCGTAAGTCATCAACTGCACCTATATGATCAAAATGTGCATGTGTTAATACAATCGCTTCAGGCTCTAACTGGTTTTCAGACAAGTATGCTACGACTTTTTCTGATTCATCCCCTGGATCAACAATCAATGCCTTTCCACTTTTATGTAAAATATAACAATTTGTTCCTAATGCCCCAAGTGGCATACCAGTGATATTCAAATAAATCGGCTCCTTCCAACTTAGTACAGCTATTTTATGATGTTTAACTCGACAAATTTGTTTATTTGCTATAATATAAAATAGGAACTAGTTAGTTACATAATAATATAAATGTAATCCTAATATCAATGAAAATGAGAACTTGAGGAGGACAAACAGATGGTTTTAGCGATTATTTTACTAGTTGTTGCAATTGTGTCAGTTATTTCAGTGATTCGTCAATTGAGATTTAAAAACATACTTGCACTAGGATTTTCTGCAGTTTCAGCACTTACTTTTGGTTTCTTTTCAATCGCAACAATTTTTTGCCATTTTTCTTCTACATGTGGATCATAATGTGAGACACGGGCGAAATGCATACATGAGTTAGGAATGGATTGCTTTAAAATCCTGCACTACTATAAAACTGCTATGAATGGGAGAAATCCACTTCTTATTGATTTAAACAACATTTCCTCGTGATACATAACCAAATAAAAAAAGCTAGCTCATAAAAATGAGCTAGCTTTTTTTATTTCTCTTCTGGATCAAATTCTACAAATCTGAATAAATCTCCATATATGATTTGATCCGAGTATTTTAATTCCTCTTCAATTGAATCTTTTATCGGTGAACAAACATTGTCTTCATTTAATTCATCACCTTCAGAAGCTAATACTTCTCCTGTTATACGGTCGTAACAAATGCCACTCGTTGAAACATAATCATCACTGACAAAGTCACCATTTCTCATCCCAATATACCCTTTACGGTCATTATGGAATAAGTCATTACCAAAGTAAATGTCATCTGACGTGTCAATACCGACTAGGTGTAGCAATGTTGGTTTTATATCAATTTGACCAGCCACTTCATCCATCATCTCCCCTTCTCCATGTCCAGGGATATGAATTAAGAATGGTACTCTTTGCAATTGAATGTAGTCATAAGGAGTAATTTCTTCTTTATCCAAATACATACTCATCGCTTTATTATGACTTGCACTTATACCATCATGGTCACCCATAATTACGATAATTGAATCTTCATATAAACCTGCATTTTTCAAATGCGCGAAAAACTCCTCAATTGCTTCATCCATATATCTCACAGTTGGGAAGTAACTGTTTAGTGTGTTTGAGTTCGAATCATAGCGATCAATCGACATATCCTCTTCATCTAACTCAAATGGGAAATGATTCGTTAAAGTAATAAATTTTGAATAAAAAGGTTGTTCTAGAGATTGTAAATATGGAATCGATTGTTCAAAAAATTCTTTATCCTTTAATCCCCATCCAATAGAATTCTCATCCGTTATTTCATAAGATTCTACGTCAAAGAATGTATCAATTTGCAAACTATCATAAATTTGATCCCTATTCCAAAAGCTTTTGTTATTTGCATGGAATACGGCAGATTCATAGTTTTTTTCCTCTAACATTTCAGGCATCGCATGATATTCATTATTACCGTGGGTAAAGAAAACAGCACCACGAGATGATGGGTAAAGTGAGTTTTCTGTAATAAATTCAGAGTCTGATGTTTTACCCTGTTGTGTTTGGTGATAAAAGTTTTCAAAGTAATACGTATCTTCATCTCTAATTAAATCATTTAGAAATGGTGTGATTGTTTGTCCATTTACCTCATTATCAATTACGAATGATTGAAGGGACTCTGCAGAGATAAATATAATGTTTCTATCCTCAGCGATTCCAAATAGCTCAGACGTTTCATTTCCTCGAACTTCATCTTGAATAAATTGTTCAATATCTGGTAATTCATTGCCATCAGCAAATACTCGTTGAGTTTTTACTTTTGAGTGAACTGCAATGTCGTATACGTGATAATTAAAAAGTCCAATATTTTTCACTAAATATTCTCGGTCAAAAGCACGTGTAAAGAGCTGTGGACGTTCCATTTCTGCTAAGAAAAAGTTTCCTGTTAATAAAACTAATGACATTGCCAGGGCAAATACTTTTCCACTTCGTTCATATTCAACAGCAACCTGATCCTCAAATCTCTTACTAATATACCAAATTACAATTACATCAATAAAGAAGATAATATCATACCACTCTATTAATGTTAGTATGCTTGTGCCAAGATCAGCAGCATTACTTGTTTGGAATAATTGTGGAACGGTTATAAAATCTGTGAATGAACGATAAAACACTAAGTTGAAATAAATAATGATAGAACCAATCAATGCTGAGTATCGTATAAACTTCATTTGTCTAGACTGTTTTGAAAACCAAACACTGATGGCAAAAAACAGAAAAGCAGAAACAAATGGGTTTACGAATAAAATAAACTCCTGCATCATATTGTCTAATTCAATTGAAAATGCAAATCGGTATACAAGATAGGTTTTTAATCCAAATAATATACTCGCAATTACATATAGAGGTAAGTTTGCTCGTTTATTATTGTTCATCTTTTTTCCTCCTATATCATACGTTATTCATTCAATTGAATGAATAACAGTAACAAACAGGTTCATTTTTAGTATAACATGTTTAAAACCATTACTTTTTTGTTCAAAAATTGTTTGTTCCAATTATAAAACCTTCGTACGTATATTAGACGTTATAGAATTGAAAAGGTTACAACTCTATACTTATTTTCTGAAATGATTATTTAGTACGTAATTGTCTCTTTTCTCTACGGATGAGCAATTGTGCTTGAATAAAGTCTTTTTCAGGAACAATTTTAGCGTCGTATAATTCCTCTAATTCCATTTCCATCAAATCTAAATCGGCATCGCGATTTCCTGTGTAAATAAAAATGTGATATTTTTTTAATAATTGCAAGACGTCGTACATATTCTTCATTATTCATCACCGACTTATATTATATCAAATTATACTACGTTGACCTAAGATTTTACAATTACGTAATGATTACATTCATATTTCGAATGTAGAAGCATACAGTCATGTAGGACAAGTATTGTTACATGAAAGGGGATGCTTATGAAATCTTTGTACATTTTTATGTTTGTCCTATGTGTTTCGATATTTAGTTTCATTGCACATTCACAAAATAGTGTGCCTGTCATTACTTATTTTCCGCCAAATGATCACATTTATTTTACGAATACTACAAATTCATTACTATATACTAACAATACACTTTCATGGAATGTATCCTCATCTACAAATAAAAAAACGTATGTAAGACAAGATGTATCCCTTCTATATAAAGATGGATTATTCGAAGGTTATATGAATATATGGAAAAACCCGGGAAAACAACTTCAAATCCATAAAGATTTTCCATATCCTCAATCAGGTTTTTATGAAAGCATCTCTGTTCACTATAGTGAATTTCATCGTGAGCAAGAGATTTTTAGCACTGCAGAAATGAATGGTGTATCTTTACAACTAGATTGTAAAAAACAATCATGTACTGAAATTGACTTGGAAAACTTTTCATTTACGAACCAAACGTCACCCATTCAAACACATTGGAGGGAATTAATGACCTATTTTAACGTGGAAAAGGAGGAATACACTTCCATTGCTTTATCCGCATTGGAAACATATGCACACACTCCTCTTCCTTCTTTTACACAAGAGGAAACAGATGCAATTATCCTTCATTTATGGGAAGGTTTATATGCGAATTATGTAGTTGGAATCATGGAAACAAGCGAACAAAAAAGAGCACATTACATGCCCTTAGTATTGTTTAATCATGATGAAATTAAAATACTTTATGAAATCAACGGAAAAAAAGAACAATTGATTCAAAAAATTTCTCATTAGTTATTCTACGATACGGTTATACAATTCTTCGATATCTTCATTTTCCGGTTGTAACTCATACGCTTTTGTCACACGTTCAATTGCTAAATCTTCCTCCCCTACCTCTAAATGAAGCAAGGCTAAATTGTAATATGCTTCAGGTATCATCGTATCTTCTAGTATAATAACTTCTTCTAGATCCTCTTGTGCTTTATCAAATTCATACATCATAATATATGCATATGACCGCTGGAATAACAACTGTGCAGCATGAGTATCACCTTTAGAAAGCAAATTTGTCGTACGGTCAATGACTTCATCAAATTCTCGTGCTTCCTGCATGCGTTCAATTTCATTTAGTTCATACAACGTTATGTTTGATTCATTGTTAAATGCAAACCATAAAAGTCCACTTAATCCAATAATAGTTGCTAGCATTCCAAGGGCTCGTATATTAGTATTCTTTTGATTAGGTAATTGAATGATGGCTGCAGCTAAAAATCCTGTAATCAATCCACCAACATGGGCACTGTTATCTACCATAGGAACCGTAAATCCAAAGACTAAATTTAATACGATAATCACTAGTATGCTTGAACCCATTGTTTGAAAAAATAACCTTTTATGAATAAGACCGAAATAAAGAAGTACCCCAAACATTCCAAAGATAGCGCCTGATGCACCAGCTGAAATGCTACTAGAAAATGCAAAACTAGCTGTTCCCGCACCAATTCCAGCAAACATATACATACATAAAAATCGTTTAGAACCAAATATTTGTTCTACCGCAATTCCTAAATAATAAAGAGCCAACATATTCATTGCTAAATGAAAGAAACCAATATGCATAAACATGGATGTTATTATTCTCCACCATTCACCTTCCATAATAAGTGGATTATATTTCGCTCCATATTGTATAAGTGTTTCAGTATCTGTACTTCCTCCATTAAATTCAACTACGAAAAAGTAAAACACATTTAATGCAATGAGGATATATACGAGTTTTGGTTTACCAAAAAATAAGATCTTACGTATGTGTTCTTGTTGTCTCTTTATACTTGTATGTAATTCTCTTTTATATGCATGCACAAAGGCCTCCTGCTCATGTACTGTAGTAGCAGGAATGTTCTTTAATTCCTCATGCTGAATATTTCTTGCTAATCGATGCAGTTCTTCTTTTCCATTTTCTTCATCCATGTAATACATTTTCATTGAAACGTTTTTCTTTTTTCTAAAACGAACGGGTTCTTTTAACATTTCCCAAGTATCCACAGGTGGGTATGTAGAAATGTATACATTATGGATATTAATTTCTTTACCTTTAATTCGACGTTGTAAAGTTTCAAAAGTATGAAGAGTTCGAGCCATATCTGACTTCAATTCATTCTTCCAATTAAATCCGCGATTGCTTAATCGAATAACCGTTGTTCTTCTCTGTTTTGATTTTTGTAACCACAGTTCATCCGTTTGACGATTGATATGTACCACTTCATATTTGTCTTCATTTATAAGTTTTTGTGCAAGTGTATATAATGTATATAGTTCTGATATGTACAAGGATATTCCCCCTCAGAATACTATCATAGCAAATTTTTAATCATTTGTATGATAATATAAAAAAGAAGTTGCATATACAACCTCTTTTTAGGATAGATCATTCATATGCTCAAAATTTCTCAATTCCCGCATAACAATGAATCTTCGAACAGATGGGATGAAACATAATACATGCAAAAGACGATATCTCCATTTATATGCTAAAGCAACTCCAAATATAACAAATAATATTTTTCCGCATACACGCATGTTATACCTTCTTTCAACTTTTCACATAGCATATGTGGATTCAGAGCAAATATACTGTTAAACGGAAATTATGAACCGATATATCGATCAAATAGTGATCTTGCCTTGCTGAGATCATCTGTCCCTTGAACCAAGACACGACCATTTGGAAATAAAACAAAGGTAACTTCATTGTTTAGTTCCACTTTCAATAAAAACGGAGTACGTTTTGTTGGGGAAATGTGTTTAAATCTTTCTTCCATGGCATGTAAATCAAAGTTCGTTGGCGCAAAGAGTTGTACACTATTTCTTCCACATAGGGATTGTTCAATGTCTCTGTTTCCTTTCTCAAGCGCCGGATATGTATGATGCATACAAACAGGACAGTGGGGTCGCTTGTTTGGTAAATTCACCTGATAGGTTTGGTTGTTCCATATATCAAACGTTCGTAGTACAGATTGAATCCTATATGAGTGACCTGTTAAATATTTTAATCCTTCGGTAACTTGGAAGGATGCAATAATATCAACAATAGGTGATATTACACCAACAGTATCACATGTTTGACCAGATGATTGTTGCTCCTCAAATAAACAGCGTACACATGATGTTGTTGAAGGGTTAAAAAAAGCAGTCATTCCTCGCGAGCTTACAACTCCACCGTACACAAATGGTATATTATTTTTAAAACAACTATCATTCATGATATATCTGGTAGAAAAGTTATCCGTTCCATCGAACACTAAGTCCGCACCTTCTATGTATGTTTGGATATTATCTTGAGAAATGTGTGAAACATGCGCTTCAATGGTTATTTCAGAATTATACGTTTCCAATATTCTTTTTGCAGCTACTGCCTTAGGAACCATGTCTATTGCATCTTGTTCCGTAAACAATGATTGACGTTGTAAGTTACTTTCTTCTACAAAATCACGATCCACAATCCGTATACGCCCTATCCCACTTCTTGTTAAATGATTTGCGATAACCGTCCCAAGAGCACCCATACCAACGATTAAAACCGAGCTATTTCTTAATTTTTTTTGACCTTCCTCACCAATGGGACCGAAGAGTGTTTGTCTTGAATATCGATTCATTGTTTTCTTCTACCCCCTTGAAGTTTCAATTAATCCTTTTTCCGTTACTAGATAATCTACTGGGATATCATGGGATTCCTTAGGTATACGTGAAATAAGTTGTTTTTCGCTCACGAATGAAAGAGTCACATGTTTGTAATCCATTAAAAAACGGTCATAATATCCTCCTCCAAAACCAATACGATAGCCACTTGAATCAAATACAACTCCAGGTACAAATAAAATATCTAAATTGTTTTTAGGTACTATTCTTTCTTCGTTAGGAATTGGTTCTTTTAAATTAAAATAAACGACTTCTAATTCATCGTAGGATTGAAACTCATAAAAAATCATAGATCGATTTTCGTGGAAACATTTTGGAACAGCTATTTTTTTGCCATCTTTCCAGCCTTGTTCAATAATTTGCTTCGTATCCCACTCAATGCCATCCTGACTAATGGTAATTCCAACTGTTTGAGAATTCTTCCATAGTTCTGTTTGAAAAACTGTTTCTTGTAGTTGTTCCTCAATATGTTTATGTTCTTTTTTTGACACGTTTTTTAATGTATGAATAGTATTTTTTCGTAATTCTACTTTGTCCATTTTTCCACCCCGCTTATTATCAAATCCTATTACTACTATACAACATCTTTGCATTATCGCAAAAAAGGTAGAAAAAAACTCTTATCAATCATGATAAGAGTTTTTCAAAGATTATTTTGTTTCACGATGTAACGTATGTTTTCTTAACCGTGGGCTATATTTCATTAATTCTAAACGTTCAGGATTTGTACGTTTATTCTTTTTCGTAATATAATTGCGGTCACCTGTTTCAGTGCATGCAAGTGTAATGTTTACGCGCATATTGATTCCCTCCAAACGATAACAATTTCAAATCTTTCCTATTGATAAATCAATTTACTTTACTATAATATCAGAACATCTATCATCTCGCAACAAAATTGTTATCTCTTTCATATTTAAATTTATCTCTTTTTGTGATATAACTAAGAGGGGGACAAAGGATGGAGGTTAAAATATGATGTATGTCATTGGTACATTACTAGCAGTAGGACTTGTTCTACTTATCATTTCGTTTTTCATGTCGGATCGCTTCTCAGAATTAGAAAGTGAGTTTGAACAATTCTCTATTTCGACGATGCAAGATACATACCAGATAAAAAAGAAAATCGAAATTTTAGAAGAAGAATTACTTACTGATGGTAACTTATCTTCAAATGTGCTACGAACTACAGAGAGTGAACCACGTGTCATTCAACGTGTGATTCAATTACACAAACAAGGACTATCTGTTGTTGATATAGCACAACGTACAAATTTATCGAATTACGACATTCAAACAATTATTTCAAATAATCAATAAGGGGATTTCTATGAAACAACCAATCCGTTATTTTTCAATTGGGTTAATAGTCGCTGGGTTAGCATTGTTTGTTGTATATAGCTATTTCGACAAACCACAAGCAAAGATGGATGAAATAGATGTAGATACACTCATTTCTATGGTAAAAGATAATGGATACCATGTCATGGAAGAATCTGAGTATATTCGATTGTCAGTTATTCAAGGAAACTCAGATGAGGAAAATGATGATGATGAATTAGATGAAGATAAGACCCAGGATAAGGACACAGATAAAGAGAAAGACGAAGATGAAGATAAAGACAAAGATAAAGACAATGACAAAGATAAAGATAAAGACAAAGATAAAGGCAAAGATAAAGACAAAGACAAAGATAAAGATGAATCCACTAAGACAACATACACCATTGATATTCAGCCGGATATGCTTCCTTCAGATGTAAGCAACCTGTTAGAAAAAGAAAAAATTATTAAAGATGCGTCTTCCTTTAATAAATTTCTCGAAGACAATGACTACAGTAAACTCATTCAAATTGGTACATTTAAAGTTTCCAGTGATATGAGTGAAGAGGAAGTAGCTAAAATTATTACCCGTTCAAATTAAAAAACATTGTGCGATCATTCGCACAATGTTTTTTTAATCCTTTTCATTCATTTCAAAATAGACATCTAATACTTTTTTACCGATATTCCTACTTATTGGGTGTTGATTACTTACTTTTGCACCTAAATTCGGTACAACCACGGCAAATGCTACTTCCGGATCATCAAATGGAGCATAGCCTACTAATGTAAAGTTTTCCGTTTTGTGTAACGTTTCTGTTTCTGCTTCCCAATACTCATTTTCCGCTGTTCCGGTTTTGCCAGCAGGTTTATATGAAAGTCCATTAAATGTTCCAGATGCTGTCCCAAGAGGATCCTGATATACTTGCCAAAATCCTTGTTGTACCCTTTTAATATAGTCATCATTCATTTGAATACGGTTCAATACTTCTGTAGAAATCGAATCATAAATTGGTCCTATTTCTGTTTCATTTGGAACGGAACTTCGTACTTCTTTTAATAAATGTGGGCGTACACGATAACCATCGTTAGCAATAGTAGATACATATTGCGCCAATTGTATCGTTGTATATGTGTCATACTGTCCTATAGCTAAGTCCATTAAGTTCCCCGGATCACCTTTTGAACCAACATACCCTATACTTTCATTTGGAAAGTCAATACCTGTTTTTACTCCTAATCCAAATTGGTTAAAATAACTTCGCATATCTTGGAATCCTGAAGAATTAAATGTGATTGTTTCCCCTTTTTTATAATTAAATTCTCCTCCCATACGCATAGCAATATGGAACATATAAACGTTTGAGGAACGCTTCAAGGCAGCTAGATCATCTAATAAACCTAAATTACTGTATGAACCTTTAGATGGCCCACCTTTAATTTCAATTCGTTCATCATTAAACATTTGTCCAGGTTGAATTACCCCTGATTCATAACCCGATAA
Organism: Bacillota bacterium; assembly: GCA_035301025.1. GTDB lineage: Bacteria > Bacillota > Bacilli > Bacillales > Amphibacillaceae > CALAMD01. The sequence continues at coordinate 31,387 of DATGUV010000021.1, forward strand.
TACTGTTGCTCCCTTTACAGAAGAACCAGGTCGATGTGCATCATATAACGATTTATATGCGTTATTTTCAAACTTCTTCGTGTCCCGGTCATATGTTTGTCCACTAATGGCGTAAATTTCTCCGGTTTTAGGATGCATCACTACTACCATTGCATCTGTTAAAAAACGATTTTCATAAGGGAACTTTTCAATTGCTGCTTTTAATTCTTCTTGAACAATCTCATCGACCTTTTTTTGATATTCCATATCAACAGTCAATACGAGATCTTTTCCTCGTTCACCAGGAACGAGCACTTCTGTTCCAACAACTTTACCACTATTCGTTGTCGTATATTCAACTTGTTCTTTTCTACCTTTTAGTAAATCTTCATAATATAATTCTAATCCACTCTTCCCGACACGATCATTCCTACTGTATCCTCTTGTTAAATAATACTGTTCATTTTCTGCTGGAATTCCTTGTTTTTGAGATGTAATGGATCCAAAGAATGGTTTAAAGGTATCTTTATATGGATACACACGTTCCCAATCTGTTGTTGCATTTACACCAGGAAGTGCATCTAGATGTTCAGAAACTTGTGCGTATTCTTCTTGTGTTACTCCTTCATTTTTTACAATTTGTGGTGATAGAGCATATGCTTTATCAAACTCTCTTTTAATAGCAATAATTTCAAAATCTTTATCTGTTAACGAATCTAATTCATCATCAGTTATTTTATCTAATGCAATTTGATACTGTTCTGAATCATCATTGTCTTCTTTTTCTTTATCAGTCACTCGTTCAATAGCTTTGTCTTTGTTATTTAAATACCAGTATTCTCTTTTGTTTCGGTCGGATATTTTCGGTAATTCATCCATATCGAGCGTTATAAACTCAGATAACTTTTCAGCAACCTCTAGCTTTTTTTCCTCCTGAATTCCTTTTGGAGGTGTGTATGTTATTGAATAAAGAGGCTTATTATCCACGACAACATTGTGATTCCGATCATATATGATTCCTCTTGGTACTGGATTTTTAGTAATATCTTGTATCGTAGCATCAATCACTTGCTGGTAAGATTCACCCTTTAATATCTGCACAAATCCAAGTTGTAATATGAGTAAAAAAAACATAAAAAAAACAACGAGAAATAGTATATTTAATCGAAATGGAAGTTGGGCTTTGTTTTTCTTTTTCTTCATCATTTTCCTCCCATAATATACGAATGATATATTTGATTATAGCATTTATAATAGGTTTGTGTAATTGATTTGCAGAAATTTATCAGTCGAATGAATGTCATAATGACCAAAAATAGCTACCTTATTAGCACATGTAATTTCGAAGGATTTAACGGAATTTCATGTGCTAGTGAGGTAGCATAAAATACGTATAATGAAATTCATTACGTGCTGTAAGAAAAGTAATCGTTCAATTCTTCACAATACCTGCAGGGGATTCACGGAAGTTATTCTGAATAAAGTGGAACTTCATTCAGTGGGGGTATTGACTCACCATTCACGCGTGATAAATTGACAAGAAATAATTTGTGGAAAGTGTATGTATACAGTTAAGGTTTTTGATTTGTATGTTGTCATAAGAAAAGACGTGGGTTGTGGTCCACGTCTTTTATGTTTTCATTATTTAGCATTTTCATAATTACTGGAAACTTCATCCCAGTTTACAACGTTCCAAAATGCTCCTGCATATTCTGGACGTCTATTTTGATATTTAAGGTAGTATGCGTGCTCCCACACATCAAGTCCTAATAATGGAGTTTGACCTTCCATAATTGGTGAATCTTGATTTGGAGTGCTTGTTACTTTAACGTCTCCATTATCAAGTACAAGCCATGCCCAACCGGAACCGAAACGAGTAGCAGCAGCTGCTTCAAATTTTTCTTTGAATGCATCAAAGCTACCAAATGCAGCATCAATTTTTTCTGCTAGTTCTCCTTTTGGAGCACCACCACCATTTGGAGATAATGTTTTCCAAAATAGGCTATGGTTCGCATGTCCTCCACCATTGTTACGAACAGCAGTACGAATTGCTTCTGGAAGTGCATCTAAGTCTTTAATCAGATCTTCAAGTGACTTATCTTGTAACGCAGGGTGATCTTCTAAAGCACCATTTAAATTTGTTACATACGTATTGTGGTGTTTCGTATGATGGATATTCATTGTTTCTTTATCGATTGTTGGTTCTAATGCATCATACGCGTACGGTAATTCTGGTAATGTAAATTGTGCCATAATTTGTTTCCTCCCTTAAATAATCAATAATTGTGAACCATTACTTTCAATTCTAAGATTAACAAAGCTTTCCAACCTATGCAAATATTACGCTTATTTCCTTTAAATCTTACCTGTTTTAAGTACTGTTTACACAAATACAAACAAAAAAAGCCTATCCGGCTTATTATATCAATGGTGGCTCAGGACGGAATCGAACCGCCGACACAAGGATTTTCAGTCCTTTGCTCTACCGACTGAGCTACTGAGCCACTTTATGTATACATTAAAAATGGAGGAGGAAGAGGGATTCGAACCCCCGCGGGCTTTGACACCCCTTTCGGTTTTCAAGACCGACCCCTTCAACCAGACTTGGGTATTCCTCCACATTAAATGGTGGACCCTGCAGGATTCGAACCTGCGACCAATCGGTTATGAGCCGACCGCTCTAACCAACTGAGCTAAGGGTCCTTGATCATATGGTAGCGGCAGAGGGGATCGAACCCCCGACCTTTCGGGTATGAACCGAACGCTCTCGCCAGCTGAGCTACGCCGCCATTATGGCTCCACAGGTAGGATTCGAACCTACGACCGATCGGTTAACAGCCGATTGCTCTACCACTGAGCTACTGTGGAATATTCATAGGATATTTCCAAGAAGTGTTCAACATCACTAGTAAGTCTCACTTTTAAGTAACTATTGAGCACACTTCTTGAAAATATATTATATGTTTATATCTGAACGAATTTCATAATTTCTGAAATTAGCTATTTGTCTACAACATGGATTTAAATCGTCTGAACGGTACTACATGTTGTAGTAAAGTAGCATAAAATACGGATTATAAAATTCATGTATCTATGTATTACTTATTTGAAATGAGTGACAAAGAACAATATACCACCGATTATAATGTTTGTCAAAAGAATTTTATTAGAATCAGTCGTATTTTTCACAGCGACATTAGTAACAATACCATAGATGTTTTTTTTATTCAACAAAATTTATTTACTTTTATAGGAAGGATTCTTTATACTCTCTCGCCCAGCACTTCCTCAGCGATATTTACTGCATGGTCTCCTATACGTTCTAAATTACTTACCATATCAACAAATATGATTCCTGCTGAAGGAACACACATTCCTTCATTCATACGGATAATATGATTTTTACGATACTTTCTTTCCATTTCGTCAATTTCATCTTCTTTTTTAACAACCGCTAAAGCTGCTTCACGGTCCATATTATCTAAAGCCTTAACAGCTTGTTTTACTGTTAAAATAACAAGATCAAACATACTATTTAAATCATTTCTTGCTTGTTCAGTTAAATCAACTTTACTAGAGATTTTGAATTCAATCAGTTCAATTAAGTTTTCAAAGTGATCCCCAATACGCTCAATATCCCGTACTGAATCCATTAAAGCTGTATGTTTTGCACTATCTTGTTCAGAGATTGTACTACTTGATATATTTACTAGATAATTGGTAATCTCACGGTCTAAGTTATTAATTGCACCTTCAATTTGCAGGCCTAAATCTGCATGTTTTTGATTCTTTGTAATTAAAAACAAGTTCGTCTCTTCAAGTCCCTGAGATGCATATTCTCCCATACGAATCACTTCAGATTTCGCTTGTGACAATGCCAGTGTCGGAGACTGTTGTATGAAAATTGGATCAAGATGTTTTGCTTTATATTCAATCGTCACATCTTCACCTGGAATGAGCTTCGTGACAATCCATGCAAGAACTGCAATGAACGGAAATTGAATAATGGTATTTAAAATATTAAAACTTCCGTGTCCAAAGGCAATAGTCATTTTCTCATTTAAATCAAAGAAGTTTTGTAAGAATTCAACGAAATTCGTAAACACTCCTAAAAATGATAGGAAAATTGCTGCACCAATTAAGTTAAAAATAACGTGTGTAAAGGCAGCTCTTTTTGCTGCAACAGATGCTCCGATAGAAGCAAGAATTGCAGTAATTGTTGTCCCTATGTTATCCCCAAACAACACAGGTAATGCGGCTTGTAAATTAATGGCACCTTCGGAAAATAATTGTTGCAATATCCCAATAGTTGCACTTGAACTTTGAACAATTAAAGTAAACACTGTACCAATGACAACACCTAAAACAGGATCATCACTCATGCGAATTGTAAGCTCATGAAACGCTTCTAAACTACGCAACGGGGCCATTCCATTACTCATTAACGTTAACCCAAAAAATAATGCTCCAAATCCGAATACTACTTGTCCAATAGCATTCACTTTTTGATTGCTAAAAAAGAATAATAAGAAACATCCTACAGCTAAAATAGGTAATGCATATTCACCTACGTTAAATCCGATGATAAACGCTGTTACAGTCGTACCAATATTCGCTCCCATTATAACACCAATTGCTTGTCTAAGTGTCATAAATCCAGAATTTACAAGTCCCACAGTTAGAACAGTTGTCCCAGAACTACTCTGAATTAAAATTGTAACTATAATACCTGCCAGTACACCTAAAAACGGGTTACTTGTAAAACGGTCTAAAATATCTCTTAATCGATCTCCCGCGGATTTTTGTAACCCTTCTCCCATAAATTTAATTCCGAGTAAAAAGATTCCTAATCCACCAATAAACTCAAATATGAGTTTCTGAACATCAATATCCAAAGGTGCTCCATCCCTTCGTACATGTAAATTTATTCATTGTTGCATATATCTTTATTATTCGTTGAAATCGATATAATGTAAAGGAAGTTTTCATTTTTTTACATTAAATTTACAATTCTTTGTACAAATGATGTGGAGAGTCATTGTAAAAAATCTTATTTTTTATGAACAGATTTTATTCAGTTACTTCTTCTACTAAAATTTTTGTCCCATCTACTTGAACAACGGTAATATTCGTATCTCTTGTAACCCATTGACCGTTCGTAACAGCACTATAATCTTGTCCTTCTATTCGAACAGTTCCAACAGGGCGTAAATCGTTTAGTGTAACACCATTCTTTCCAATCAATTGCTCATAATCTTGATTCATGGAAATATAGCCTAATTCTTTCGTCAATTGATCCTTTAATGCTAATTTAGACCACATGTCTCTCTGTTTAAATGCTTTTAAGAATAAAAAGGATGCTCCACCACCTAAAATTACACCAATCACAGCATATAGACCGGCAAATACGTTATCAGCTGCTATTCCTACAGCCAACAACATGCTAGCAGCTCCTAATGTTGCCAATGTGCCATCGTTTACAACTTTTCCGTCAATGATGATCAATATAATTCCGATAATATAAATGGCAATAATCAAGCCTAATGAACTTGGTTCCATGTAGACTGTAAAATAAATCGTCATAAACCCAACACCAAGTAATCCAAATATTCCTCGAGCATTTACTAAAATTTCTCCAAATAAAAATAACGTTCCTAATCCTGTAATGACTAATCCAATCCATTCGAGTTCTAATATACCCATAATTCATCCCCCCTAGACATATATATACGAGACAACATCCATAAATGTTTCAAAAAGGAAGTGATTGAATTGTCTCGTGCAAGTAAGTGGGCTATGTATATGTTGTTTTTTCTGATGATTATTAGTGTATACAATGATCTTTCACAAGGAGAGCAACCGTCATCATCTACCCATAATTCCCATGCAACAGATAATGAAAAAATATTAGTCGTAAAACGTACCATTCAACGAGGTGATACGTTGCTTTCCATTATGGAAGAAATACATGCACGCAATGGATTCCCTTGGCGAATGGACCAAGTTGTCCATGATTTTAAATGGATCAACGATGGACAAGATCCTTATGAATTAACAGAACAACAAACATATTATTTCCCATTATATATGGATTAACACCATTATAACATGAGAAGGCTGAAAGTGTCTGATTACAATTCAAGCTGGAATGCAAATTGCATTCCAGCTTGAATCATACACTAAAAAATCATAGGTCGAATAAATAAAAAGTACGCAAAAGATATGATACTAATGACAATTGCCGTGTTCCCTAATGTGCGTGCTCGTTTTGTTCGACTAATGACACCTAAAATAACTCCTGCAGCTGCCATAATTAGTGGCATAATGAAAAATGAAGCGATGGAAAGAATTACAGCAATCCATCCAGTAATTTGATATGATTGTTCATTACGATCTTTGGTATCTACATCTTCTTCATCCAGTGTGCCATCATAGGTCATATCAGCACTAAACTCCTCATCCCACGTATGGTCTGGAACGTTTTTACGATATCCTTTTAAATGTGGATCAATTAATGATGAATCCTCATCCATATCTTCGTCTACTTGTTGGGTATTTTTATCTCTCCAATCATCCACAGACATCATCCTCCCTTCAGTCTTAAGGCTTGACATCTATAGTGTATGGAGATTAATCTATTCTTATAAAGGTACATTATGGAATGAAAAAGGTGTGAAACTTTTTAACGTATGAGGCATACAATGGAGATATAGTGAAAAAGGAGTTATGTATATGTCTTTTTTTATGAAACACTTAATTCGGAAACGGCTTAAAAATCTTTCTGTGGCAACCATTTTACAATATGCACATACTTATGAATTCTCTATTGACACTTCAGAAGCAAAACAAATTAAAGAAATTCTTCAAACTACGGATTTCGATCCACTGTCTAAAAGTGATCATGCCTATGTGTTTCTAGAGTTGGAGAAGATTACCAGTGAAGAAACAGCAAAAAAAGCCCGCAAATTGCTTTATCAATTGCTAGAAGAACATGGTTTTACAAAGTACTTATATGAATAAAATAAGTGACCTATTTCTAGGTCACTTATTTTATTAAGCCTTCATAATCTCATCTTTTAACGATGGATTAAATTCACCATTTTTTAGCATTTCAATTTCGAATTTATAAGGGGGTTTTTTATTCTTTTTATCTTCCCCTACAAAAGGTGTTTCTAAAATTTTTGGTAAATCTTCAAATTCTGGATGATGAACAATGTAATGTAGTGCTCGATAACCAATGTGCCCAAATCCAATATTTTCATGACGATCTTTATGTGCACCACGCTCGTTTTTACTGTCGTTGACGTGAACTACTTTGATACGATCAATTCCGATAATATGATCAAATTCATTTAGTACGTCATCAAAGTCATTAATAATGTCATATCCTGCATCATGAATATGACATGTGTCTAAGCAAACCGATAATTTATCATTATGTGTGACACCATCGATGATGCGCGCTAATTCCTCAAAATTCCGTCCAATTTCAGTGCCCTTTCCTGCCATTGTTTCAAGAGCAATTTGAACCGTATCATCTTGATCAAGCACCTCGTTTAATCCTTCAATGATTCGGTCTATACCTTTATCAACTCCCGCACCTACATGTGCACCAGGATGTAGAACAATTTGTTTAGAACCTAAAGCAGCAGTACGATCAATCTCGCTTCGTAAAAATGATACACCTAATTCAAATGTAGCCGGTTTAGTTGTGTTAGCAATATTGATAATATAAGGTGCATGAACAACGATGTCAGACATATGATGTGCTTTCATATGTTCTTTCCCAGCTTCTATATTCAATTCTTCTATTGGTTTTCTTCGAGTGTTTTGTGGAGCTCCTGTATAAATCATAAATGTATTTGATCCATAAGCAGCAGCATCTTCACTTGCTCCTAATAACATTTTCTTACCACTCATTGAAACGTGAGATCCTATTTTTAACATATTCTCCACTCCAGTACGAACTTATTTCTTTTTACGATTTCTTTTTTTAGATTGGCTTTTCTTTTGTAATTGTTTTTTGTATTGTTCTTGTTGTTGTTTCATTTTTTTCTTATAACCCGGTTTCACTTTTTTTGGTTTACGGACCATCTTCCAAGCTTCTTGATCAATCGTTGTTGTTGTCTTTTTTCGTTTTGCTCGAACATCCCAGCGCTGGGCATTTACCCACTTACCATCTTTCATATCCATGTATGAAAATTCTACACCTTGCTTTTCTAGCTTTTCTATTAATGGAATATCTTCATCCGTATAAAAACTGATCGCATCCCCTTCCATTCCTGCTCGTGCAGTTCTACCTACCCGGTGGACATAAAAGTCTTCTTCTTTCGGTAATTGAGCATTAATCACGTGACTTACACCTTCAATGTCAATTCCTCTTGAAGCTAAATCAGTTACAACCATATATTGGTAGCGTAAATCTTCAATTTCTTTTACAATGCGTTTACGTTGACGTGGGGTAAGTCCACCATGTAATATTCCAACTTCAAGGCCTCTTTCTTGCAACTTTTTAACAAGTGCATCTGCCTGTTCTTGGCCATTTGTAAATATTAACGCAACATATGGCTGAAAAATGGTAGACAGTTCCATAATCATATCCGCTTCATCTCGATGTCTTTTTGCAATGAGTCGATGATGAATTGTTGGAGGTGATATATGCCCTTCAATTTTAATAAATACTGGTTGAGATAAGTATTTATTCAAAAACTGCTCAAGTCGAGGTGGCACAGTTGCTGAAAATGCAACTAGCTGAATATTGTTGTTTGCTTGAACGAGTAATCGATCCACTTCTTCAATAAATCCTAAATCCAACATTAAATCAGCTTCATCAATTACAAATGATTTAGCTTGATAAATGCTTAGGCTCCCGTCTTTGACAAGATCCAAAATTCTACCAGGAGTTCCAACTATAATATGGGGAGGATTTTTTAATCGAGCAGCCATTTTTTGTTTATCTTCGCCCCCCACAAGTAATCGAGCAATCCAAGTACCTTCTTTATCTGCATAGGATATAATCTTTCGGACTTCATTATATAACTGTACAGCTAACTCTCGTGTTGGTGCGGTAATTACATATTGTACCTCTCTTGCAGAGGTGTCAATTCCATTCATTAATGGCAGTAAGTATGTATGGGTTTTTCCAGACCCTGTATGGGATTGGCCAAATACACTTCTACCTTCTTTAATCGGTGGAATTGCTCGACTTTGAATTTCTGTTGGTGTTACAAATCCTAACGAATCAATTGCTCGGTTGATTTCATCAGATAAATGGAATGAAGCAAAGTCTTTTTTTGTCATTATGCTCACTTCTTTCGGTCCTAAATTATCGATATGAAAATGGATCTGTATGAACAGATGATGCGATACATTCTATATCACTTGCTGAAAGATGTGTGTTTAAATATGCTACAGTGGCTTCCTTCATAACATGCTCTATATAATGTCCTGCATCAATGAGACATAATCCCATTTTTTCCGCTTCTTGAGCTGCATGGTATGTAATATCACCAGTGATATACATGTCTGCATCTTTCGCTTTTGCAGCTGCAATGAACTTTTCTCCGCTTCCACCGACAACAGCGACTTTTTTTATTTTTTTATCTATATCACCTACAAATCGAACATGAGTAAGATCAAATGATTCTTTCACTTTGTCGATAATCGTTGACGCATTGGACTTCCCTGTCCATTTTCCAATTCGCCCTAATCCATATTGTTTCCCCTCATTTTCTGTTGGATAAATATCGTAGGCAACTTCTTCGTATGGATGGGAATCCTTTATTGCCTGGATTACTTTAGTAAGTTTGTGTTCTTCTACAATCGTTTCAATACGTACTTCTTGTACCGTTGTTAATCTGTTTTTCTCCCCAATAAAAGGATCTGAAGCATCTAGTGGTTTAAACGAGCCTTCTCCTTCTACTTTAAAAGAGCAATCACGATAGTTCCCTATCCATCCTGCTCCAGCATCACCAATAGCTCGTCGAACATGCTCAGAAAAATCCTTTGGAACAAATACAGCTATTTTAAAGAGGTCTTCTTTCTCTGTTGGAAGAAGGATTTCCGTATTCTGTAAGCCAAGTTTTTCAGCTAGGATATCATTCACACCACCCTCAGCAATGTCTAAATTCGTATGGGCGGCATATACTGTTATATTATGACGTATCAACGTAGTAACAGCTTTACCAATCGATGAGTCTGTATCCACAGATGTTAAAGGGTTAAAAAGAAGTGGATGATGTGCAATGATAACATTTGCTCCTTTATCAATTGCTTCTTCAATCACACGCATATCAACATCTAGTGTGACCATCACCTTTGTTACTTGATGATTATGAGAACCTATTTGTAAACCCACTGGATCCCAATCGTAAGCAAGTGATTGTGGTGCCCATTGCTCTAGTAATGAAAAAACATCTTTAGTAGTTATATTATGATTCATTGTTCAACTCCTCATTAATCCATGCTAATTCTCGCTGAAATTGATCCATTTGTTCTTGGTTTGGTTGTTTGGATTGCTTTATTTGTTTAATAATCTCTTGACGATGGGAATATTCACGTTGCCATTTTTTTTTAAAAAGATTCGACTTTTCTTGTAATAAAAATGGTCCAAATAATAGTTCTTTTTCTTGAATTTCCTGAGATCCTTCTCCCTGTTTATGAGCGATTAGCACTTCATAAATATGTCCTTTTTCTTCTACCAATCGCTCATCTACTAAGATAAATCCGTTTTTAATAAGCCATTTACGTACATGATGTGCACCAATATTTGGTTGTAAAATTAACTGTTCTACGTAATCCAGTTTTTCTTTTCCACGTTCCAAAATTGATGCAATCAAAGAGCCACCCATTCCAGCAATGATTACATGTGTGACGGAGGGATCTATTACATCTAACCCATCCCCAAGACGTACTTCTATCTGATCATCTAAATCATGTTGACGCACTGTCTTTTGCGCACTTTTAAATGGCCCCTCTCGCACTTCACCAGCAATGGCAGACGCTGTATCATCATGGGAACAAATTGCACACGGAACATATGCGTGGTCACTTCCAATATCAGCAAATCGAACACCTTTTGGGATAAAAGAAGCAATTGTTTCTAGCCTTTTAGACAGCATGTTACTCATATAAGTATTCACCTACAATATAAGAAAAGCTTTCTGCATCAGTCAGAAAGCTTATGTCTTTTTCTATTCTTTTATTTCATGTCAGCAAGCCATTCAGCTAGAGCATCTGCTTCTTCTACGCTTGTTAGGCCACCTGGCATTTGTCCATTGTCAGAACCATTTACGATAATATCATGAATATCTTCTTCTGAAAGTCTATCCCCTACTTGTGTCAAGTCTGGACCGCTTACCCCAGATAAGTCATCTCCATGACAGCTTGCACATTTGTTGGCATAAATTTCATCTGGCTCCCCAATTTCTTCTGATTCAGCTGTAGTGCCATTTTCCTCTTCGTTCATTGCTTTGCGCTGACTGTCACCAATATAAGAAAAAACAACTACCATAAGTATCCCAATTACTGCAATAATCGCATAAGGGACGACTGGGTTCTTAATCATTCAACTTCCTCCTTATGTAATCCCCAAATTCCTTAAATAATATAAGTACTATTTATATATTACTCGAAATTCGTTCTATTTCAAAGGATTAACATATATTTTTGTAAAATAATCCAACTGAGTAAAAATAATAAGGCTATACATCCGATAATAAGTACATATTTTAATTGATTCCTCCAACCTAACCATAGCCAACTACTAAAATTCACTAAAATGACACACTTCATAATGAAATCAGATTGTGTATACATTCTAGTTATAAATACGGATGTATATAAAATCAAAATGAGCGCTGTTAAGAATGCTATATATTGATAAGGAAAATGCTCTTTTTTAAAGGTAAAATATGTCCAAAATGAAAAACTAATAAACAAGAAAAAAATTCCTATTTGTAGTATCGGATAAAAGTCAGTAAAATATGTAATGATGAAAGATAGTGGTATCAAGCAAAAAAGTGTCATTAACAAAGATACATTTTGTAACGTATACTCTTTCTTTCGTTCTACAGAAACAGATTGTTCTCCTTGTGTATAGAGTGCTAATAGAAAATCACATGATTCTTCCGGTAGTAAATGATGTTCCTTCCAATACTTGATTTCTTGAACAATTATTTCAGTATGCTTTTTATCCATCATACTCACTCCATAGCATCAAGTACATGGTTATTTGTAATGTCTAATTTCTACAACATATCAGGTAATCATCTAGCTGAAGAAAAAACAATTCCCCATTTTTATACATAAGCTACAGTATGCCGACAACTAAGATTACAAAATCCAGTTATCCTTCATGCCGGAATACTGTAGCGATACCAATTACTCATTATTCATCTAAGAAATCTTTTAGTTGCTTACTTCTACTCGGATGACGTAATTTACGTAATGCTTTCGCTTCAATTTGACGAATGCGTTCACGCGTTACTCCAAATACTTTACCTACTTCTTCTAATGTTCTCGTGCGGCCATCATCTAAACCAAAACGTAGACGAAGCACATTTTCTTCTCGATCTGTTAATGTGTCTAAAACATCCTCTAATTGTTCCTTTAGTAGTTCATAGGCTGCGTGATCAGAAGGTGATACTGCTTCTTGATCTTCAATAAAATCTCCTAAATGGGAGTCATCCTCCTCACCGATAGGAGTTTCTAACGACACTGGTTCCTGAGCTATTTTTAAAATATCTCTAACTTTATCTGGCGTTAAATCCATCTCCTCTCCTATTTCTTCAGGAGTTGGATCTCTTCCTAAATCTTGGAGGAGCTGCCGCTGGATGCGGATTAATTTGTTGATTGTTTCAACCATGTGAACTGGAATACGTATGGTACGAGCTTGGTCAGCGATTGCTCGTGTAATTGCTTGGCGAATCCACCAAGTAGCATACGTACTAAACTTAAAGCCTTTCGTATGGTCAAATTTTTCAACAGCTTTCATCAATCCCATATTTCCTTCTTGGATTAGATCTAAGAAAAGCATGCCTCGTCCAACGTATCTTTTAGCGATACTAACGACTAAACGTAAATTCGCTTCTGCTAAGCTTCGTGACGCTTCGTCTTCACCTTCAAGGATACGTTTGGCAATTTCCACTTCTTCTTCAGCTGTTAATAGATCCACACGTCCTATTTCTTTTAAATACATGCGAACAGGGTCGTTAATTTTAATTCCTAAAGGAACACTTAAGTCCCTTGCATTTGCTTTTTCTTTTGCTTTTTCCTTATCAACAGCTGGATCATCCTCAGCTACACCTTCAGTTTCCTCTATGACATCGATGGATTGTTCTTCTAAGTGATCAAAAAATTCATCCATTTGGTCAGATTCGATTTCAAAACTTGATAATTTTTCAGCAATATCTTCATACGCTAAAAATCCTTGCTTTTTACCTTTTTCTACCAACTGTTCTTTTACTTGTTCAAGGGATTCATTTGTTTCGTTTGTTAGTTCTTGTTCTGTTTTATTCTCATCCATGAGTCCCACTCCTTTCAAGCTACATATAATTAGTTCATTTAAACTTTTTTCAATTGTTTTTGAATTTCTAACATCTTTTGAGCAATTTCAGCGGCTTTAATGGGATCATTTTGTTGTTCCGCTATTTTTTGTTGCTCTTTATAATCACTCATCTGTTTCATATCATTTGACTCTACTCGTATGATGCGCATATAATCATCAATTTCTTCGGGTTCGATATGATCAAACAGAGGAATCATTGCTATTTCAATGACAAGTTGTTTTAAATGTTCTTCTGGTAACCTTTCAATAAACAAACTTACATCCGAGTGATCTTCTGCTTCATAAAATGCATATAAATACGTTACGATTATCTTATGCTCCTCAACATTAAACTCGGTTTTTAATTCACGTTGTACTCTGTGAGCAATATTTGGATCATGTAACATAAGTGCAAGTAATGTTCGTTCTGCATTTTGATATGCAGGCAATAGTCGTTCATTTTTCTTCCAGGAGGTCACGTTAGTAGTATATCTTGTCTGTGACGCCTTATCCTGCCTTTGCTCGATTCGACTTACATGTTCTTCTAGTTCAGTCTGAAGTGATTCCATTGATAAATCGTATTCTTTACTAATTTCTTGCAAGTGATATTCTCGTTCAATAGAACTATCCAGAGTTGCAATATGCTCAATAATCCTTCGAACATACTGCAAACGGTCACTTTCACTTTGTAAATTATATTCTTTTTTGATGTAGCGCATATAGAAACTGACAAATGACTGGCTGTTATCAATCATTTGAGATTTAAACGCCTCTGGTCCATACTGTTTAATAAACCCATCTGGATCCATATCTGCTGCTAGATTAGATATTTTAATGGAACATCCGCTATTTTGTAATAACATTGCGGCACGATAGCTGGCTTCAAGTCCAGCTTGATCACCGTCATAACAGATAACAACTGTATCCACATATCTTTTGAGCAGTTGAGCTTGATGTTCTGTCAGAGCTGTTCCTAAAGTAGCAACAACATGTGGACATCCTGCTTCTGTAATGGCAATTGCATCCATCTGTCCCTCACATAAAATAACCTCATTTGTTTTACGCATATGTTTTCGCGCTTCATCAAAATTATACAACATTTGACTTTTTTGAAACAAAGGGCTTTCAGAACTATTTAAATATTTTGGGTGTGCACCGGAAATTGTTCGTCCTCCAAATGCAATTACTTTACCAATATGATTGCGTATTGGAAAAATCACTCTACCTCTAAAAGGGTCAGCTACATCATTACCTTCTCTTTCAGATAGTAACCCCGACGTTACTAATAACTGCCTATGAAATCCTTTTTTCTCTAAAAAGGTAGCAGTAAAGTTCGTTTTATTCGGTGCATATCCTAATTGAAATGCATCAATGCTTTCTTCTGAGATACCTCTTGCCTTTAAATATGCAAGTCCTTCATCTCCATCTTTTGAATACCTTAAAACATGGTGATATAGTTTTGCTAACCAATCATAGGCGGCTAGTAATTGAGCATTCTCTTCATTTTCTAGCGTAGACGATTTTTCCTGAATGTTAGGAAGTTCAATTTCGCTCCGCTCCGCTAAAAAAACGAGAGATTCATAGAAAGACAACCCTTCAATTTCCATAATGAAGGAAAGTACGTTCCCTCCTTTTTTACAACCGAAACAGTGGTAAATTTGTTTGTCTTCTGCGACAGAAAATGAAGGTGTGTTTTCTTCATGAAACGGACAAAGTCCAAAGTAATTTTTGCCACGTTTCTTTAATTGAACAAACTCACCAACAACTTCTACGATGTCATTGGACTGTCTGACACGTTCAATGACTTCTTCAGGGATTCTGTTTGTCATATAAACCACCAATTTTCTTTTTCTTAACAATACTCTTCTTGATACAACGCACAAATTCCTGCATAATTCGACATTAAATGTATATCTTACCATTAAACTTTATAGAATTTAAGAGGCTTGTGTTATTTTTTTATGAAATCGATTGAATTTCATCATTGCTTATCATTCCTATGGCATTTCAGCATGTGGTTATGAACGTGTTAAAAAAATGGTAAGTTGTAATGATATAGTCGTATTTTTTGAAATTCATTCAATTGCATAGTATTCTTTTGTATTTATTTCGATACTCCATTCGAATTTCCCTTTATTTACACGGGTTTCTTATGGATTTCGATAAATCAATAAGATTCGTCTTATTCTTTTGAGTAGGTTTACGCAAGAAATCATTATAACAAAAATACGATAGATAGCTAGTTTTATGCTCACATAAATAAAGAAGCTTTCAGCACAAAGGCAAAAAGCTTCTTTATTTACTTTTTTCGACATAATTGCAATATCAAATTTGCTGTTTCTTCGACAGCTTTATGCGAAACATCAATGACTTCACAACCGATTTTTTTAACGAGTTGATCAAAATATTTTAGTTCTTCTTCGATACGTTGCATATTTGCGTAAGATGCTTGATCTCCTAATCCAAGAGATTTTAGGCGCTCTTTTCGAATGCTGTTTAATTTCTCTGGATTAATGCGAAGCCCAATACATTTTTTAGGATCTACTTCAAATAGTTCCTCTGGGGGGTCTACTTCAGGAACAATAGGGACGTTTGCTACTTTCAATCGTTTATGAGCTAGAAATTGAGATAAAGGTGTTTTTGATGTTCGTGAAACACCAATCAAAACAATATCTGCTCGCTGAATCCCTCGTGAGTCCCGTCCATCATCATACTTAACAGCGAATTCTATTGCTTCCACCCGTTTAAAATAATCTTCATCCAATTGATGAACAAGACCCGCTTCCAGCCGCGGCAAGCGACTAAAAGCCCTTTCCATCGATTGGATCATTGGTCCCATAATATCAATAGCTTCAACCCCAGCTTTTTTTGTTTCTTGATTTACATATTCACGTAAACCAGGATCCACTAGAGTGAACCCAATCATTCCGTTATTTTCCAAGGCGAGCTGAATGGCTTCGTCTATCGTTCCTTCATCTTCTACATAAGGTATCCTTCTAATGATGTATTCTGTATTATTAAATTGACTGAGGCCAGCTTTAATGACCAGTTCTGCTGTTTCCCCGACAGAGTCTGATAATATGTATACATGAGGATTCATATCCAATTCCCCCTTTATTTCACTACACTTGTTCGTTCATGGCTAGTTCAACTAATACTCGTGTCATTGTTGTTTTAGTAATTCTACCAACAACCTCTAATCCATGTTCAGTATCTTTTACAACAGGTAGCCCGTCAATTTGTTTATTGATTAATTTTTTCGCAGCATCCATTAAAGGATCTTCTCGTCTACAAACTGTTATGTTTGGCATACGTGTCATAATGATATGAACTGGAATGACTGTTAAGTCTTGATTCCCAATACTAGCTCTCAATAAGTCTTTTCTAGATAGCACACCGGTTAAGCATGCATGATTGTCTACAACGAATAATGTACCAACATCTTCTAAAAACATCGTTGAAATAGCATCATATACAGAAGCATCTTCTTTCATTACAATAGGCACTGCATAATGATCTTTTATTTTGAATTTCTTTATTTTCTCTGTTAGCAACTCAGAGCCCGTTTTTCCAGTATAAAAGTATCCTACACGTGGACGTGCATCCAAAAAGCCAGCCATTGTTAAAATGGCTAAATCTGGCCTAAGTGTTGCACGCGTGAGTGCTAATTGGGCTGCAATATTTTCCCCAGTAATAGGCCCTTCTTTTTTTACAATTTCTACGATTGTTTCTTGTCGCTCTGATAGTTCCACTTCTTCACCGCCTACATCAATGTGTCATACTATTATATATTTATTATAGACTATATAGGCATAAACACAAAATTATGTCATACTTATTTTTTCCCCCATGGATTTATTGAAGAGTGCCAACCCAGCATAGACTCCTGTAAGTCTTCGTATATTGGCACTTTACTTCAACTTAAACCTATGACCTTTTAATTTAAAACGTCTGTTTCCATTCAATTTTATCAATATGTGCATATGAACGAATAATTTTTGCCAATTCAAATAAGAGTGCTAAACGATTTGCGCGAACTCGTTCATCATCAGTCATAACCATATTATGTTCAAAGAACTCCTCAATTGGTTGAGCTAAAGTGGATAGAGATTCTAATCCTTTTTTAGCATCGAAATGGTTTTCCGCTTCTGCAAAATTCTCGCGTACGGTTACATACCGATCATACAACGTTCGCTCAGAGTCGGTTTCAAATAAATTTGTTTGAATCGGTCCTTCTTTTGCCTGCTTTTCAATGTTCAATACTCTTGTAAATGCTTCTTGTACTTTTTTGTACGAATGGTCATTACGCATGTTAAACAATTCTTTCGCTTTTTCTAATCGATACGAAAACACACCAATATCGTTGAATAATACAGACTCTATGATATCTTGTTCAATTCCCAGTTCATGCATAACATAAGAGGCTCTTCTGCGAATAAACTCTTTTAGATCAGAAATATTTGTCGTTATTTCGATTCCTTGAGCAGTTAACAAATCCTGAACAATTTGAATAAACGTTTCTACAGGAACTTTCCAATCGTTTGCATAAAGAATGCGGAGAACACCAATTGCTTGTCTTCTAAGTCCATACGGATCCCTTGACCCTGTTGGCATTAAACCTACAGATATACAACCAACAATTGTATCTAACTTATCCGCAACACTTACAATAGATCCTACTTCCGTGGTTGGTAAGTCTCCTGCAGCATGAAGTGGTAAATAGTGCTCGCGTATGCCAACAGCTACCTCTTCTTTTTCATGCGCTAGACGGGCATATTTTTCCCCCATTACCCCTTGTAGTTCTGGGAATTCATTGACCATCAATGTTGGTAAGTCGAATTTACAAATAGACGCTGTTCGACGAATATCATGTAATGTAGAATCATCTACACCAATTTCTTCAGCGATTTGTTCAGCAATCTTTTCCACACGGGAAACCTTTTCATAAACTGTTCCTAATTTTTCTTGAAATACAATTGATTGTAACTGCTCGCTATATTCATCAATTGTTTTCTTTTGGTCTTCATGATAGAAGAACTCCCCGTCAGATAAACGAGCTTGGAGTACCTTCTCGTTTCCTGCTACTACTTGATCGATGGACTGGTTGTCACCGTTGCGAACTCCAATGAAATAAGGTACTAATTTTCCATCCTTCTCTACAGGAAAATATCTTTGGTGTTCTTGCATAGATGTCGTTAATACTTCAGATGGAAGTTCTAAAAAAGATTCCTCATAGGTTCCTACAAAAACTGTTGGATATTCAACTAAATGCACAACTTCACTTAATAAAGAATCTTCTACAATGACGTGAAAACCTTGTTTCTCTTCAATAGCTTGAATGCCTTCCTGAATAAGTGTTGCTCGTATTTCAGGATGGACAATAACATAACGCTCATGTAGAACCTGTTCATATTCGGATGGATCATTTAAGGTAGCATGGGTTCCCAAAAAGCGATGACCACGAGTTTCATTAGACGTGTTTACACCTGCTATGGAAAAAGGAATGACATCTTCTCCATATAAGGCAACAAGCCAACGTATCGGTCTTGCAAACGTAAAGGATTCTGCTCCCCATTTCATTTGTTGCGGAAACGGAAGAGAAGTAATCACTTCTTTAAATGTTGGAAGTAATTCTTCTGTCTTCTTTCCTTCTGTTACTTTTTCAACAAATATATATGTTGTTCCCTTTTGCTCTTTTATATATATATCATCAACTGTTTTCCCTTGGCCCTTTGTAAATCCAATAGCTGCTTTTGTCCATTCTTCCTCTTGTTTGGCGATGGATAATGCAGGTCCTCTGATTTCTTCTTCAATAGTCGTCTGTTCAGCTGCAACGCCTTCAATACGTACGGCTACTCTACGTGGAGTTGAAAAGGATTCTATCTGATCATAAGTAATGCGCATATCCTTAAACCAAGTTGCCGTTTTATGAAGAAACTGCTCTTGGGCAGACGGAATAAATCGTGCTGGCAATTCTTCTACACCAATTTCAAATAAAATAGATTTCTTCACTGATTGTCCTCCCCTTTCAACATTGGGAAACCTAACCGTTCACGTTCTTCCACATATTTTTTAGCAATGAGGCGGGCTAAATTTCGAACTCTTTGAATATATCCAGTTCGCTCCGTTACTGAGATAACACCTTTGGCATCAAGTAAATTAAAAGTATGTGAGCATTTTAGTACATAATCGTATGCTGGAAATACAAGTCCTTTTTCCACCGTTGCCTCTGCTTCTTGCTCATATAATGTAAACAATTCAAATAACATATGTGTATTTGATGTTTCAAAAGCATAAGTGGAATGCTCAAATTCAGGCTGTAAGAAAATGTCTGATACTGTGACACCATCTGTCCACTCTAATTCAAACACATTATCTTTTTGCTGGATATAGGATGCAAGACGCTCGATCCCATAGGTTAATTCAACAGAAACAGGACTTGCTTCAAGCCCTCCAATTTGTTGGAAGTACGTGAATTGAGTAATTTCCATTCCATCAAGCCACACTTCCCACCCTAAACCAGCTGCACCAAGTGTTGGATTTTCCCAGTTGTCTTCCACAAAGCGAATGTCATGCTTTAATGGGTCTATTCCTAATTGTTTCAATGATTCAATATATAAGTCTTGAATATTGTCTGGTGAAGGCTTCATTACGACTTGAAATTGATGATGTTGATACAATCGGTTTGGGTTTTTACCATATCTTCCATCATCTGGTCTACGTGAAGGTTCTACGTAAGCCACATTCCAAGGTTCTGGCCCTAAGCTGCGCAACAATGTCATTGGCGACATTGTTCCTGCTCCCTTTTCCACATCATAAGCCTGCATTAAAATACAACCGTGTTCAGACCAATATGATTGTAATGTTAAAATCATTTGTTGTATGTTCATTATTTTCCCTCCAAAACAAAATAAACTCATCCCTATGCCTCTATCTTGAGACATAGGGACGAGTTCGTATTCCCGCGGTTCCACCCTATTTGCTTAGTTATATAAGCCACTTTATATGTATTTCGCTCCCGAGTACCATCCCTTTCATCCTTATCCAGCTCTCACCACCCTGGATTCGCTTTTATGTCGTATGAAGGTTTTTCTCGTTCCTAGCGTTTATGATTTATTTTATCATACATGAATCGTTCATGAATCGTCAACTAATTTTCTCCAGTTAAGGCATCTAGTTGTTTAATAAACCTTTTTGTTTTAATTGGATAACTTCCATAAGAATCATAATAATGATCTAGCAACATTCTCAATAATTCTTTATTTTTTTGCTTTAATGAGATATTCCCAATTTGCTCAATACTTACTTGTTGAAAAGCATGTAAAATGTGAGCAAGTTTACCTTGGAGCATAATAGATTGCTCATCTACATGACTACATGTATTACACAACACTCCACCTTCTCGAATCGAAAATGAAAAAGGTAGTTGTGTTGAGCCACAACGTACACAGCGATTTAGGACTGGAGAAAAACCCCCAACTTCATACAATTTTAATTCATACATCATTGCCGGAATCACGTACTCGTCCCGTTCTGCAATCCATTGTAACGTGTGAAACAATTCGTTGTAGATATCCGGTAATGGTTGTTTGTTTTCCGTAAGTGTATCGGTTAATTCTAGTACATATGAAGCGTAAGCATTTTTCTCAATATCTTCCCGTATTTGTCGCATGGAGTGAACAATTGAAGCTTGTTGAATCGTTCCTAATCCTTTTCCTTTACTTACATAGACTAGAAACTCACCATAGACGAACGGCTGCGTTGTTGCAGCCATTCGACTTTTAGGTTTTTTTACCCCCCGTGCTAACGCGGTAAACTTTCCTAATTTATCACTAAAAATCGTAATGATTTTATGTGTTTCTTTATAATCTTGCGTTTTAATTACGACACCTTGTAATTTTTCTAACACCCGTATCGCCTTCCTAATTTAATACATTTGCACATTAACAGAAGCCTTATTTGTCTCATCTTTCACATGATCTTTTGGGTGACTGTCTTCATCTATTTCTAATTCTTTTAACAATAAATAGGCTTCAATGTTCCCTGTTTCACAAAACATTTTCCAAGTTAAGTCAATCACAAGAAACCCCACCTTTCTCTTCGTTAAAATCATCTTGTACGTATAGAATGACCTGCAGCATTAAAATCATTAGTATAAAAATTTTCCAAGTAAGTGAATGAATTTCATAATGACCAAAATCAGCTCTGTCACTACAACGTGTAGTTTCGAAAGCTCCAACGGAACTACATGTTGTAGTGAAATGGCATAAAATACGTATTATGAAATTCACTAAAGTGCATTTCATAATTACCAAAATTAGCTATTTCAATACAATATATCGTTTCAAACGACTTAACGGAACTTCAAATTGTATTGGCTTAGCATAAAATAGATATGATGAAATTCATTAAAGGAACGAATCATGTGTTAACAATTACTCTTCTTATTAATACTCGTCCCGTTGGAATCCAAGTTCATGTAACTGTCTTTGGTTGTTTCGCCAACCAGGTTTTACCTTCACTCTTAATTCCAAGTAAACATGTGATCCTAAAATGTGCTCAATATCTTTCCGAGCTTCTTTTCCAATAGACTTTAGCATACTCCCTTTTTTCCCAATTAAAATTCCCTTTTGTGAATCTCTCTCTGTAATGATAGAGGCTTGAATGAGAACAGAACCATTGTTTCTACGTTCAATATGTTCAATGTTTACTGCAACTGAATGAGGAATTTCTTCCTTTGTTAACCGAAGTACCTTTTCCCGAATGAGTTCCCCCATAATAAAACGCTCTGGGTGGTCTGTAACAAATTCATCTGGGTAAAATTGTGGCCCTTCTTCCAGTTCATTTTCTAATAATGTTAATAAGTGTTCTACATTATACCCTTCCACTGCTGAAATCGGTACAACTTCAGTAAATGGATACAAAGATTGGTACGTTTCAATGATAGGGAAAATAGCATCCTTTTCAATTAAATCAACCTTGTTAATAACTAGATATACTGGTCGACGAACATTCTTCAACATATCGATAATAAACTGATCGCCTCGTCCGAATCCTTCATGAGCATTCACCATAAAAATAATTGCATCAACTTCATTTAAAGTGTTTTCAGATGTTTGAACCATGAATGTGCCTAACTTGTGTTTAGGTTTGTGAATTCCTGGAGTATCGATGAATACCATTTGAAAGTCTTTAGTTGTATATACTCCTTGAATTTTATTTCTTGTTGTTTGTGGTTTATCACTTGTAATCGCGACTTTTTGACCTAGTACACGATTCATAAACGTCGACTTGCCGACATTCGGTCTACCAATAATAGCAATAAATCCTGAGTGAAATGTTTCTGTCATATTAAATCCTCCACGACGTTTATTTCTTAATGTAATGATACTACAATTGCTAGTACTTTTCATACTTTCGACAAAACTTATAAAAACTTCTAATATTTATACATAAAATGACTGTATGATTGGAAAAAGCAGCCTTAAGGGCTGCTTAAAACCATTCCATTATTTTCGGTAAAAAAATAATTCCACCAACTATACATGCCACTATTACTGCAATGAGCACAGCTCCCGCTGCAATATCCTTTATTGCTTTGGCACTTGGGTGCATGTCTGGTTTTAAATAATCAATCATTAATTCCATTCCACTGTTGATCATTTCAGCCATGCATACACCCCCACTGACCACCATTAGCAACATCCATTCCATTGCAGACACTTGCGTAATCAATCCCATAATAATGACAAGCATCCAAGAAACTAAATGAATTCGAAAGTTTCGTTCATGTGTGATCACATATAGAATTCCAGCAAAGGCATGTTTAAAGCCAATGATTTTGTTACTCTCTTTTGAGCCCATATTGGTCTAGGATTTCTTTTTGTTTGGCAAACATTTGCTGTTCTTCTTCTTCACTATCATGGGTATAGCCGAGCAAATGCAAAAAGCCATGGACAACAAGAAATCCAACCTCTCTTTCTACAGAATGGTTATATTCTGTCGCTTGTTCCCGCGCCCGATGAATAGACACAATGATATCTCCTAGCATATTGCCTACTTGATGTTGAATGTCCATAGGCAAATCTTTTAAGTCATCCTGCATTTCAAAAGAAATAACGTCTGTCGGACGATCGACTCCTCGATATTCACGATTGATCTCTTGAATTTCATCATCAGAAACAATGGTGATGGAAACTTCACTATTTTGAGGAGTCTCTTCAATTGTAGAAGCTAGCTCTAGTAAATCAGTAATTAATTGTACATGCTCTTTTGATAAATACTGTTGTTCATCTACAAAATCGATGTGCATTTATTTCTCCTCTTTCGTCGGATATTGGATGCGTGAATGAAAGATTCCTTTTAACGTTTCACATATGGCCAACCGAATGCTTTTTAATTCTTTTAATGTGAGTGGACATTCATCTAGTTGCCCGTCCATTAAACGATCATTAATAATGGAGGAAACAATTTCATCTATCTTCTCTTCAGTAGGCTCTTTTAATGAGCGTACAGCAGCTTCTACAGAGTCACAAATACAAATAATTGCTGCTTCCTTCGTCTGCGGTTTTGGGCCAGGATATCTAAAGTCAATTTCTTTTACATTTGGATCATGTTCTTTTTCTTTAAAATAAAAGAATTTTAACAAGGTTGTCCCATGATGTTGCATTGCAATATCTACAATTTCTTTCGGTATACGCTGTTTTCTTAACATGTCTGCCCCATCATAAGGATGATTAATAATGATTTCAGCACTTTCCCTCGGTTCTAAAAGGTCATGAGGATTTGTGATAGATAATTGGTTTTCAATGAAATAATGTGGTTTAACAGTTTTCCCAATATCATGATAGTAAGCACCTACTCGCGCTAATAAGCCATTAGCACCGATTGCTTCACAAGCAGTTTCACTCAAATTCGCAACCATGATGGAGTGATGATAGGTTCCTGGTGTCTCAACAAGCAACTTACGTAATAGCGGCTGATTCGGATTCGATAATGAAAGCAGTCGAATATCTGATAAAATTCCTAAGCCTGTTTCAAAAAATGGAAGTAAACCTAACGTTAACACTGCTGATAATAAAGCAGATGCTAAACCATAACTCGTATGTATTAGAACATCTAATAGCACATATTTTTCAAAGGTTAGAAATACAAATACTAGAATGATAGCTATGTTCATTAAAGCCATCCCTATTCCTGCACGAACGATTGAAAGCCGGTCCTTTACATTCGAAAGAAGTAATAATGCATTCATTTGAGAAAGAAGGAAGTATATCCCTGCTTCTACATTTAATGATCCAGGAATTTCTCCGTTAAAGATAAACGAACCTATAAGGGCATATACAATCGCCATAACGATAGCTAAACGATCATGAATCAGTTGTTTTAACAATAAAACTCCTGTAGCTACAGGAACAATATAAAAGAATTCGTTTACCTGTGTCGTAAACAAACTAACAACCTTCATCAGTGCAATTACGATGACGCTAATGAACAAGATCGATAAAATCGTGCGATGATCCTGTCGTTGACGTTTGTCCAACCAATAAATCTCATAAAAGATAAAGCCACATAGAATAAGAATAAATATAGCTAAGCCAATGACAGGAAAAAAGTTACGCTCATTATCTAGCACTCCAACAAGTTTTAAATCCTCATAGATTTCATTCGTAATTGTTTGTCCTTGTCGAACGATAATTTCACCTGCCCGAATCACTACAGGGTCTACACTATTAGCAGAAGTTTTACGTGCTTCTTCTGTTTTAGCAGGGTCAAAAAAAGAGTTCTCTACTACTGCAAAAGAAGTTAACTCCATCATTAGCTTTTGCTCATCTTCATCCAACACACTATATTTTAAAGATTCTTCAATAACAGAAATGGCACTCTGTTTATTTTCAGGTCGCACACCTTTTTCCATAACCATTTCTACTGCATCAATGAATATATTCATTCGTTTTTGCCGTTCTTCTGAGTCCCATTGACTTAGGGATAAGATTACTTGATCCGAAATCGAATTGGCAATTTCTGCTGATACGATTTGTTTCACTTCTAAGACATAGTCAAAGGGTTCACTTGGAGTATCTTTTTTATTCTTTTTCTTAATTTCTTCTGCTTCTTCATCAATTTTATCAAGGGCATCGAATAACTCTTCCACGTATTCGATACGCTCTTCTGTAACTTCTTCAGATATGGTATATCGATCTTCTACTGCTTGAATGGTTTCTTGAATTTTTCGTTCCGTTTCTTGATCGTTTTGTATAGTGATTGGTGAACGAATGGTTTGTTTTGCACGGTCGAATCGTTCAATGTCATACGTTTCAGTATGGACATTATCCATCGTTATTAAAAAGAAAAACACTCCTAATAACAAGACGGAAATCGTGATGGTAAACCATTTTGTGCGACGTTTAAACAACGATGACATATAAGGTGCAAATTTTTTCTTCACTCACTTCACCTCGGAATATTTGTAGGGTATCAATTCGTTAATCTACTTGATCATATGCTTCTATAATTCGTTGAACAACTGGATGACGTACAACATCAGAACCTTCTAAATATGCAAATGAAATACCTTTAACACCTGTTAGCAATTTTGAGGCACTTTGCAATCCAGACTTGGCTCCTTTAGGTAAGTCAATTTGAGTAATATCACCTGTTACAACCATTTTTGAACCAAAACCTAAACGGGTTAGAAACATTTTCATCTGTTCTTGTGTCGTGTTTTGAGCCTCATCTAAAATGACAAACGCATCATTTAACGTCCGACCTCGCATATATGCAAGTGGCGCAATTTCAATAACTTCTCGTTCAATTAACCTTGCAGTATGCTCTACACCAAATACATCATGTAACGCATCGTATAGTGGTCTTAAATATGGATCCACTTTTTCTTTCAAATCTCCTGGTAAAAATCCTAAGCTTTCCCCTGCTTCTACGGCTGGTCTCGTTAAGATGATTTTTTTAACTACACCTGATCGTAAGGCAATAATAGATTGTACGACAGCGAGAAATGTTTTACCTGTACCGGCTGGTCCAATACCAAATACTAAGTCACTTTCATTCATTTTCTCAACATATTTCTTTTGACCAAGAGTTTTAATACGTATGGATTTCCCTTTAGCATTTTTCGTTAGTTCATCTGCGAACAATGCTTCTAATTGGGATAATTGATCTTTTTTTGCAAGCTCAATCGCATAGATAATATCACGTTCATGGATTTCAATGCCGCGTCTTATCACGTCCATAATCGCATGTAGAACATCTTCACAATGTTTAACATCTTTCTCTTTCCCACGTATCAACAACTGTTCACCTCTAGTTGTTATGGATACATGTAGTTGATCTTCTATGCGCTTGAGTAATCTATCATTTGTTCCAAATAAAGCTAATGCCTCATCTGGATCTAATATTTGAATGGTTGTTTCATGGTTTTGATCTGACATACTTAGTCTCCTTCGAGAAGAGGTTCTTCTTTTACAATATCCTCCTCGACAGTAATTAGCAATTGTACCTTAACTTTACCATTCTCAACAGTTTCATGCAAAATTTTTTCATCTTTTATATCGATATTAGGCCCCAACTCATTCATTAAATCGTCATGAATTTGTTGGATACCTATTTTTAATGCTTGTTCCTCCGTAATTTCTTCTTCTAACAATTCCTGGTTATGAATCGTTCGTTTTTTAATCGTAAAGGGGGTTTTCCACTGTAAAAAATATAACGGATGTTCATGTTCTTGAATAAATGAATGTTCATACTCAGGATTACCCCAGCCCCAAATAGGTACTTCTAAAAATGAAGTATCTACAAACCACTTGTTTTTATATACTCCTGTTACACGTTCTCTACGTTGATGCAAAGGTACTTCTACATCAACTTTGTACCACGTTTCTGCAATAACTTCCCCTTCTGCTGCGACAATCGTTTTTTCTTCATCTTCTTCATCGGCTCGTTCTAACGTTCCCAGAACAAGAGGGTCACCTTTTTTGACAGCATCATGAACGTGTACAACAGGCTCGCCTTTAGATACATGCATATACGTAATCACGCCATTCTTTTTAGCAATTAAGTTTCTTGGTGGATTCTTTTCTATTTTCTCTATCCGTTCCTTTTCAATGCCTTCTAATAAAAAGGTTGTCCCTTTTTTCTCTACACCTATCCATAGCAATTCAGGAATTTCCTGTGTAAGTGCAAATTGAATATCACTAGCGCTTGGGACAAAAAACATCCAGCTACCTTTTTTAACTTCTTCTTTTTCCAATGTTTGCATAATCTTTTCTTCTATGTCTGAAGAAACACCCGAAATTTGTATACTCCAAATCATGTTTGAAAGTGCGTAAATGAGAAAAAAAGACAGAAGAGCAGATAACACAATATGCTTACTTTTTAGCCATCTTCTCCATATAAATGGATAACCCTGCTTTTGTTTAAACGTTAGTTTGTAAGAGGTGCCTCTTCTTAACGTGCGAATATCTGATACATGTCGCACACGCATTTTTCCTTCGCATATGTCCTTCGATATTTTTTTAATATCCCAGATGACAATACCTAGTTGATCCATGCACATTTGAAAAAAATATTCTGGTCGTTTTCCTCGTACAACAACTGTTACAGAACCAGTGAAAAATGATCCTTGAACATGTTTCATGTCTTCACCCTCAATTTGTTCGAAAAGTAATATCTTCTATCGTTCCTTCTAATAAAATTTCTTCCGGCAACATCATCTTTATAACAAATTCTTTTCCAGTTATTTGAATGATTCCGTCTGTCGAAGCCAATGTTAATTCTGTGTTTGTGTATGTTTTTAATCCATGATGATTTTCAATATACACGTGTAGTTGACCGACCACTGTAATTCGGGGTAATTCAAGAACAAGATCAGCAGGAAGTGATAACTTGTTAACTAATAAAGGTTGTAATCGTTGAAGCCATTTTTTCACACGTGTAGCCCCCTCTCATGTATATAAATATGAGGAAGGAAGAGCATTCAGAACTAAAGGAAGGTTTTTATCCAGTTTATAAAAGGGAATGTATCATGATTGAAGGAAGTTTTGGATGTTCAATAAAAAATCCAGTATAAGAAATTTCTTATACTGGATTTTTTATTAATATAATTGATGTTTATTCATATTTCTTCTTTTATAAGGTTGTTTTGATCGTGGTTCACCAAGTACTTCAGACATGATCACACTATCAATTAAATCTTTTTTACGGAGACGTTTCTTCATTTGAGTCCGCAACTTCTTAGATTGATGATTCATTCCTACATTTACTTGA